>NZ_JAKJJW010000080.1:0-1207 GCF_025669985.1 Brachybacterium atlanticum
GGGGTGCGCCCGCGGGCCGGGGCGCGAGGGAGTCCCGCCGGGACGTGCCGGGTGCCGGCGGGGCGAGGGGCTCTGGGGGCTCATGGGAACCGCGGACCTCTCTGTGGACGGAGCTGAGGTCTCGACGGGGAGGGCCCTGCGGTCGGGCCTCGAGGCGATCGCGGGAGGCGACCTGCGCGGCCGCGGACCCGGCGTGGGCCCTCGTCGTCGACGGCTCCCAGACTATCGCGGCACCGTGAGGATCCCCTGGGGGATGTCCCCCTGATCCTGGGAGGGAGGTCCGGGGCAGGCGGCGTCCTCGGGGAGGGCGGAGGAGGTGTCCATGCCCCCACCGCAGCACATCCCGGCGCGGGGGGAGGGATCAGGCGGCCGCGTGCGCCTCGGCGATCCGCAGCAGCTCGAGATAGCCCTCCAGCTTCCACGCGGTGCGGCCGACGAAAAGGCCGGTCACGTGCTCGATCCCGAGCAGGCCGGCGGCGTTGTCGAGGTTGACCGATCCGCCGTAGAGCAGCCCCGTGACCTTCCCCGAGTACCGCCCTCCGAGCGCGGCGAAGGGCTCGACGAGCTCATCGACCGTCGCGGGGCGGCCCTTCTCGCCGATCGCCCAGATCGGCTCGTAGGCGATCACCACGCGGGCGAGCTCCTCGGCGGAGAGCCCCTCGAGCGCGCCCGCGGCCTGCTCGAGGATGAACGCGCTCGAGTCGCCGGCCTCCTTCACCTCGGCGCTCTCGCCGATGCACAGCAGCGGGGTGAGCCCGTGACGCAGCGCCGCGGCGACCTTGAGGCGCGTGGTCTCCACGGTCTCGCCGAAGTGCTCGCGACGCTCCGAGTGCCCGATCTCGACGACCTGGGCGCCGGCGTCCTTCGCCTGCGGCACGGAGACCTCGCCGGTCCACGCGCCCTCGTCCTCCCAGTGCGCGTTCTGCACGCCGAGCAGCACGGGGGAACCCTCGCCGAGGACCTCCCGCACCGTCGTGGTGGCGGTGAAGGAGGGGATCACGAAGGGCTGCACGCCTGAGGGGGCCTGCCCGCCGTGCTCGCTCGCGAGGTGATCGCGCAGGCCCTCGGCCCAGGCGCGGCCCTCGGCGAGAGTCTTGGTCATCTTCCAGCTGGTGCCGATCCAGAGGGGGGACATGCTGCTCCTTCGACGAGACGTGCCATGTGGGTGGGGGAGTTGTTCGACGTCCGGTACCAGTTTCCTGGTACC
>NZ_JAKJJW010000081.1:0-1114 GCF_025669985.1 Brachybacterium atlanticum
TGCGGTGACAGCTCGGGTGGTTAGCATCAGCCGCCTCGGTATGGGTCCTCCTACGATCGGTTCGGGAATATCAACCCGATGTCCATCGACTACGCCTGTCGGCCTCGCCTTAGGTCCCGACTAACCCAGGGCGGATAAACCTGGCCCTGGAACCCTTGATCAATCGGCGGACGGGTTTCTCACCCGTCTTTCGCTACTCATGCCTGCATTCTCACTCGTACAGCCTCCACCACTGGGTTCCCCCGCGGCTTCACCGGCTGTACGACGCTCCCCTACCCACCCAGGACCAAATCCTGAGTGACACAGCTTCGGCGGTGTGCTTGAGCCCCGCTACATTGTCGGCGCAGAATCACTTGACCAGTGAGCTATTACGCACTCTTTCAAGGGTGGCTGCTTCTAAGCCAACCTCCTGGTTGTCTCAGCAACTCCACATCCTTTTCCACTTAGCACACGCTTAGGGGCCTTAGCTGATGTTCTGGGCTGTTTCCCTCTCGACCATGAAGCTTATCCCCCACAGTCTCACTGCTGCGCTCTCACGTACCGGCATTCGGAGTTTGGCTAAGGTCAGTAACCCGGTGGGGCCCATCGCCTATCCAGTGCTCTACCTCCGGCACGAAACACGCAACGCTGCACCTAAATGCATTTCGGGGAGAACCAGCTATCACGAAGTTTGATTGGCCTTTCACCCCTATCCACAGGTCATCCCCTCCATTTTCAACTGAAGTGGGTTCGCGCCTCCACGCGGTCTTACCCGCGCTTCACACTGCCCATGGATAGATCACTTCGCTTCGGGTCTAGAGCCGGCGACTGAACGCCCCGTTCAGACTCGCTTTCGCTACGGCTACCCCACACGGGTTAACCTCGCCACCGACCACTAACTCGCAGGCTCATTCTTCAAAAGGCACGCCGTCACCCCTCAAGGCTCCGACGGATTGTAAGCGCACGGTTTCAGGTACTATTTCACTCCCCTCCCGGGGTGCTTTTCACCTTTCCCTCACGGTACTTGTCCGCTATCGGTCACAAGGTAGTATTCAGGCTTACCAGGTGGTCCTGGCAGATTCACACCGGATTTCACGGGCCCGGTGCTACTCGGGAACAGCGTCACGCCACGCAC
>NZ_JAKJJW010000082.1:0-987 GCF_025669985.1 Brachybacterium atlanticum
GGCCGCCTCCGACGGCGGCGGCCAGGCGGCTCCGGGCGCGTCCGACGGCGGCGGCGCGGCCGGCGACCCGCAGGCCCAGGAGGCCGACGTCTCCGACGTGCCCGAGGTCGTCGCGACCGTCAACGGCACGGAGATCACCAAGGACGACTTCGTCCAGACCTACCAGTCCCAGTACCAGCAGATGGCGATGCAGCAGCAGGCCGGCGGGCAGGCGCCCGATGAGGAGCAGCTGAAGACCCAGGTCGCCGAGCAGCTCGTGAACAACGAGCTGCTGCGCCAGGGGGCCGAGGACGCGGGCATCAAGGCCACCGACAAGGACATCGACACCACCCTCGACGAGATCGCGAAGCAGAGCGGTCTGGGCTCGGGGGACGAGGTGGTCAGCGCCCTCGAGCAGCAGGGCATCTCCGCGGAGCAGGTCCGCCAGGACGCCGCCTCGCAGTTCGCCATCACGACCTACATCGAGCAGGAGGCCGACATCGCCGAGCCGAGCGACGAGGAGCTGAAGGCCCAGTACGACGCGTTGGTCGAGCAGCAGTCCGCCGCCGGCGGCTCCGCCGAGGAGGTCCCCTCCTTCGAGGAGATGAAGGACCAGCTCGCCCAGCAGGCCACCATGCAGCAGCAGAACGAGGCCGCCACCGAGATCGCCGGGAAGCTGCGCGAGTCAGGGGACGTCACGATCAACGTCTGACACCTCGCCGGGCCGACCGTCCCCTGCTCCGCCCGCACTCCCGGCGCACCTGCCCCGGCTCCGCCCCGCGGTCCGGCCCCCTGCGCCGCCCCGCACCCCGGCCCCCTGCGCCGCCCCGCACCCCGGCCCCCTGCGCCGCCCGCACCCCACCGGGCCGGCCGTTCGCCGGTGCGGAAGCGACACGCACAACGAGAGGCAGATCTCGACCGGTATCTCTTCGGCCGCTTCAATGGGTGAGTGCGACTCCCGAGGAGGGAGTTGCCGATGTTGTCTGCGTCGTTTCGAGCGGAGGTCAT
>NZ_JAKJJW010000083.1:0-644 GCF_025669985.1 Brachybacterium atlanticum
GCCTGGTAGAGGGTCTCGTGGCTGATCTGCATGTCCTCATCGTCCGGGAACAACCGCCGCAGACGCACGCTCACCTGCTGCGGAGACAGCTTCTGATCCAGCAGCGCCACGACCACCCGGCGCAGCAACGGCAGGGTCTCGAGCTTGAACGCCTTCGGACGCGCCCGGGCCTGATCAGCCCAGAACTGTGCCAGCGCGGCACTGTAATGAGCATCGTCATGGCCCCACCGGCCGTCCTCCGCGATCAGGCTGTGACGAGCGATCTCGCGGAACACGGTCGAGCGATGCACCCGCAGGCCAGACGCGATCTCGCCAGAACTGCGGCCCTGGACGATGCCCAGCTCGATGAGCACCCGGTCAGCGAGCTGGAGCCTACGCCCATGCCCCGATGCCGCGCCGAAACTCTCCGCAGACGGAGGGAGGATGACCGAGGACGAGGCGTGACTGCTGGGCATTCCGCGTTTGAGCATCACCCCAGCCTGCCGCAGCCACTTCCTCAGCCGGGAACAGCTCATACCTGCTTCTCGCGCAGCGACCATCGCCGGCTTCCCCGCTATGACTGTCTCGATGACCTCCGCTCGAAACGACGCAGACAACATCGGCAACTCCCTCCTCGGGAGTCGCACTCACCCATTGAAGCGGCC
>NZ_JAKJJW010000084.1:0-626 GCF_025669985.1 Brachybacterium atlanticum
CTTTACGTCCAGGGCGCGGGCGCGCTGCGTCACGAGCTGACGGTCGAGGGCGCGATCCGTTCCGGTCGCAAGGGTCGTATCCCGTCCTCGAAGCTGCCGGCCCGGAACAAGCGCCGCTGGCTGGACGGGCACCGGCTGGCCGATCGAGAGGAGATGCTCGCGGCCGAGCACGCGGGCAGGAAGATTCCCGGCCACTGGGAGGGAGACCTGGTCGTGGGGCCGAACAACTCCGGGATCATCACGCTGGTCGAACGGGCCTCCCGGTTCACGCTCCTGGGACGACTGCCCGGGACTCGTGACTCCGCCACCGTGATCGACGTGCTCACCAGCATGGTCGAGGACCTGCCCGAGGCGGTGAAACGCTCGATCACCTGGGACCAGGGAACCGAGATGGCCCAGCACTCCCGGTTCACCGTGGCCACGGGCTGCCCGGTGTTCTTCTGCGATCCTCATTCGCCCTGGCAGCGTCCCACGAACGAGAACCTCAACGGCCAGCTCCGCTGGGAATACCCCAAGGGCACCGACTTCAACCACGTCACCGACGACGAACTCCGCACCGTTCAGGACATGCTCAACGCAAGACCCCGAGTGGTCCTCGACGGGGCTACTCCCAGTGAGACACTCGA
>NZ_JAKJJW010000085.1:0-508 GCF_025669985.1 Brachybacterium atlanticum
GCCGGGACCACCCGGTAAGGCTAAATACTAACCAGACACCGATAGTGAACCAGTACCGTGAGGGAAAGGCGAAAAGAACCCCGGGAGGGGAGTGAAATAGATTCTGAAACTACTTACTTACAATTAGTCAGAGCACGTTAATGTGTGATGGCGTACATCTTGCAGTATGGACCGGCGAGTTATGTTAACATGCGAGGTTAAGTGGATAAAAGCGGAGCCGAAGAGAAATCGAGTCTGAATAGGGCGAATTAGTATGTTGACATAGACCCGAAACCAGGTGATCTATTCATGAGCAGGTTGAAGCTTAGGTAAAACTAAGTGGAGGACCGAACCGTAGTACGCTAAAAAGTGCCCGGATGACTTGTGGATAGCGGTGAAATTCCAATCGAACCTGGAGATAGCTGGTTCTCTTCGAAATAGCTTTAGGGCTAGCGTGTGATGTTAAACTTTGGTGGTAGAGCACTGAATATGGAATGGCGGCGCCTAGCTGTACTGACTATAATCAAAC
>NZ_JAKJJW010000008.1:0-122517 GCF_025669985.1 Brachybacterium atlanticum
GCTCCGGCGCGCCCGCGGGCGCCGAGGCGGCGTCCGACGCCGATGAGCCCGCCGCCGCGCGGCCCGAGCCGGAGGCCGAGCGGGCCCCGCGCGAGCTCGAGACCGACGCCCTCGTCCAGGACCTCGCCGACCGCCTGCGCCGGCTCGGCCTGCTGGTCGAGCGCGACTTCGGCCTGTCCGCGGACCGGATCGAGCTCGCGCTCGGCCACCCGGACATGCCCGGCCGACTCCTGCTGGCCGTGGACACCGACGGCGCCCACTACGTCGACACCCCCAGCCAGCGCGAGCGCGACCGGCTGCGGGCCGAGCGCCTCGAGGCCGCCGGCTGGGCGACCGAGCGCGTGTGGTCCTGGGCCCTGTTCATCGACCCCGACGGGGAGGCCGAGCGGATCCGTCGCGCCCTGGACCGGGCGCTGCGCCTGGTCCAGGAGGAGGAGAGCTCCGACTCGCCCTCCGGCGTCGGCACGATCCGCCATCGCCTGCCCCGCCCCCAGATTCCTGCCGGTCATCCGCTGAGCTTCTACTCCAGCGACGACTTCGACGCGGTGGTGGAGTACATCTGCTCCGATGGCCGCGCCCGGCTCGAGGAGCACCTGGCCACCGAGGTGCGCAGCTTCCTCGGCTTCGAGCAGCGCTCCGTGCTGCTGGATGTCTCCGTCTCCAGCGCGATCCGCCGCTACCAGGAGCGGCAGTGAGCACCGGCTCCCCGGCCGACGGGGAAGCGTCGGCCCGCGGGAGAGCGGCGAGGCCCGCCCGCCGGGTCGTCGTCTCCTCCGTCACCGGTAAGCCGATCGACTGGGAGGCGCAGGACGCGTCCACCCCCGCCGCCTCCCGCGGGAAGGAGCCGAAGGTGCTCCCGGACCGCCTCGCCGAGGACGCCCCCGAGCCCGGGGCCGACGAGTCCAACGACGCCCGCCTCAGCGGCGACGTGCCCCCGCACTGGGGGTGCTGAGGCGGTGCACGAACGGGCGCTGGGTGCCCGACTCGGTCAGGGATGGACGATCAGGCGAAGTCCCTCGTCCTCCGAAGGCTCCTCGATCAGACCGGCCAGGTGGGTGTTCCCCGCCAGCTCCACCTCATGTGCATACGCCGTGCCCGCCTCGGTCCGGGCTCGGGCCCGTCGGGTGGACTCCTCGAGCGGGGTCGTCAGACGGTGCAGCAGCACCTCGGCGCCGGCCCGTCGGGCCCGCGCGATCCCGTCGGCCCGGCGCTCCCGCGACCAGGCGTTCCAGTCCAGGATCGCGTTGCTCCCCGTGCGCAGCACCTGCTCGGCGATGTCGCCCAGCAGTGCCCTCACGACGGCCGCTCGCTCGCCGTACGCCGTGTCCTCCACGGTGAGCTCCGGATTCAGACGCAGCATCCACTCGTCCAGCGTCAGGCGCACTGCGGGCGACTCCGCCTCCAGGCGGCGGGCGAGGGTGGACTTCCCCGAACCGACCAGACCGCACAGGAGATGAAGACGCGGTCGAGCGGTATCGGGGCCGGATGCGTCACTCACGCCGTCGACGATATCGGTGCTGGCGCTGCGCCTCCGTAGGCTCGGGCCATGACGGACACCGCCGCCGCCGACACCGACCTCCCGCGCCACCGCAATCCGCTCGGGAACCTCCTGCGCGGCGCGCTGATCGGGGTGGTCGAGACCGTGCCCGGCGTCAGCGGCGGCACCGTGGCGCTGGTCACCGGGATCTACGACGAGCTGATCGAGGCGGGGCACCGGATCACCGCCGCCGCCCGTCGCCTCGTGACCGGGCCGGAGCGCGTCGTCGGAGCGCGTGAGCAGCTGCGCGGCGTGAACTGGCTGCTCGTGCTTCCGCTGCTGGTCGGCATGGCGGCCGCCGTCCTCACCATCGCCGGGCCTATCGCAGGTCTCGTCGAGGACCACCCCGAGACGATGCGCGCCCTGTTCCTCGGCCTCGTCGCCGGCTCCGTGCTGGTGCCAGTGCGGCTCTCCGGCGGGGCGTGGCGCGGAGCGGAGCTCGGCCTGTTCGCCCTCGGCGCGGTCGGCGGGCTGCTGCTGGCCTCCCTGCCCTCGACCTCCCTCGAGCCGAGCCCGTGGGTGGTCGCCCCCGCCGCCGCGATCGCCGTGTGCGCGCTCGTGCTGCCCGGCGTCTCGGGATCCTTCCTGCTGCTGAGCATCGGCCTCTACCAGCCCACCCTGCAGGCCGTGGACCAGCGGGACCTCGGCTACATCGCGTGGTTCGGGCTGTGGGCCCTCGTGGGGCTCGTGGTCATCGTGAAGCTCATGCGGATCCTGCTGACCCGTCACCACCGCGGCACGATGGTGGTGCTCGCAGGCGTCATGATCGGCGCCCTGCGCAGCCTCTGGCCGTGGCAGGACGTCTCGGGCGCCCTGCAGCGTCCGGGCGCGGACTGGCCGCTGATGCTGCTCCTCGCCCTCGTCGGCGTGGCGGCCGTGCAGCTGCTCGTCATCGTCGAGTCCCGCCTCGCCGCCCGTGCGTAGTAGGCCCGAGGGCGCGCGCCGGGACGGCCCCCACGGTCCGACGCCTGCGCCGTACCCTGGCGGCATGACTGACACGAGCACCGACAGCATCGACCTCTCCGCCGTCCGCGTCGCCCTGATCGGGGCCGGGAACATGGGCGGACCCGTCGGCAGCACCATGCTCGACGCCGGGGTGCGTCCCGAGAACCTGCGGATCGCGAACTCGAGCCCGGCCAGCAGCGAGCGCGCCGCGGAGGAGCTCGGCGCGACCGCCACCGCCTCCCGGGCCGACGCGGTCGAGGGCGCCGACGTCGTCGTCCTCGGCGTGAAGCCCTACCAGATCCTCGACCTCGTCGCCGAGCTGCGGGATGACCTCCCCGGCGGCGCTGTGGTGCTCTCCCTCGCCGCCGGCACCACCCTCGCGCAGATCCAGGACGCGCTCCCGTCGGGCGCCGCCGTCGCCCGTGCCATGCCGAACACCCCCATCTCGGTGGGGGAGGGGGCTGTGGGCCTCATGCGCGGCGACGCCGTCTCCGACGAGCAGCATGCGCTGCTGCACGCCCTGTTCTCGAGCGCCGGCGTGGCCGTGGACATCACCGAGGAGCAGGTCCACGCCTTCATCGGCACCGCCGGCTCGATGCCCGCCTTCGTGTTCACGATCATCGAGGCGATGACCGACGAGGCAGTGCGGCTCGGGCTGAAGCGCGACCTCGCCGCCTCCCTCGTGCAGCAGACGGTGCGCGGCGCCGCGACCATGCTCACCGAGAGCGGCACCCACCCGGCCGTCGCGAAGAACGCGGTCTCCAGCCCCGGCGGCACCACCGTGCAGGGCCTCGCCGCCCTCGAGCGGGAGGGCGTGCGCGCCGGCGTCGCCGCCGCCATGGCCGCCGCGGCCGACTCCTCCCGCGCGATGAGCAAAGGCTGATCGACGTGCTGCGAGCTTGCGAGCGGCAGGAGATCAGCGGGGAGGGTGCTGGCTGATCGACGTGCTGCGAGCTTGCGAGCGGCAGGAGATCAGCAGGGAGGGTGCTGGCTGAGCTCCGACCGTCGCGCACGGCCGCCTGAGGGGAGGGGCGGGACCGGGTGCTGTGGGGAGGACTGTGGTGGACAGGCTCCTGGCGGCACGCTGTGGCACATATGCCGCAGCGTGTCACCGACGTCCCGTCGGCACCGGTCACCGTTGGCCCTCAGGCCGCGACACCGTCAGATGGTCAGCTGCTGGCGCGTGGCGTACCACTACGCCGATATAGGCATAGAGGCACGCCACGCGCCGGCACCTGACCACACCCCGCCACGCCAGGCCCGAAGCGGACCTGCCACGGCCGGTCCGGCCCCGGAAGCACTGGCCCAGGCCCGGGAGAGCCGGTGCTCGCCCTGGTCGGCGCGCATGGTGCCCGTGGGGATCAGGCGCGCTGGGAGAACTTCTCGATCTGGCCCGTGCGGCCGGAGACGATGAGCAGGTCGTGCGCGGCGACCACCGTCTCCGGCACCGCATAGGTGAAGTCCTTGCCCGGTGACTTCACGCCCACCACGGTCACGCCGAAGCGCTTGCGGATGTCGGAGTCGGCGAGGGTCATGCCCTGCACCTCGCGCGGCGGGCGCATCTTCACGATCGCGAAGTCGTCGTCGAACTCGATGAAGTCCATGAGGTGGCCGTTGACCAGGTGCGCCACGCGCTTGCCGGCATCGGCCTCGGGGTAGACGACGTGGTGGGCGCCGATGCGCTGCAGGATCCGGCCGTGGGCGGGGGAGATCGCCTTCGCCCAGATCACGGGCTTGCCGAGGTCCACGAGGTTCGTCGCGATCAGCACGCTGGACTCGATCGAGGTGCCCACGCCCACCACCGCGGTGCGGAAGCCGCCGGCACCGACCTGCTCGAGCACCTCGGGCTGGGTCGCATCGGCCCTCACCACGTGGGTGAGCTGGCCGGAGTACTTCTGGACGAGGTCCGGATCGGTGTCGATCGCGAGCACCTGCGTGCCGAGCTTCTCGAGGGTCAGGGCGATCGCGGCGCCGAAGCGGCCCAGGCCGATCACGAGGGCGCCCTCGTCGCGGGCGGTGCGGGGCATGTCGGCTCCTTCAGGTCGGGCGCGGTCGGGGATCGAGTCGGGCCGGCTCAGTCTAGGCCGGTCCGCGTCGGGGCTCAGCCCACGATCGGCCGCTCCTCGGGGTACTGGATCATCCGCACCCGGGAACGGACGGCGAGGGCGGCACCCAGGGCCATCGGCCCGAGTCGTCCCACGTACATGCACGCCGCGAGGACGGCCTTCGCCTCGGTGGGCAGCGACGGGGTGATCCCGGTGGACAGCCCCACGGTGCCGAAGGCGGACAGCGACTCGAAGAGCACCTGGTCCAGCGAGTACGGGGTCATCCGCAGCAGCACGAAGGACGCCGCGAACACGATCGCGGCGCTCATGACGAGCACGCCGATGGCCTGGCGGATCGTGTCGTGGGGGATGCGCCGGCCGAACACCTCGACGTCGGGGTTGCCCCGGATCTCCGCCCAGATCGACAGCATCAGCAGCGCGAAGGTCGTCACACGGATGCCGCCCGCAGTGGAGCCGGAGCCGCCGCCGATGAACATCAGCAGGTCCGTCAGCAGGCGCGACTCGGTGGTCAGCTGGCCCACGTCCAGCGTCGCGAAGCCACCTGATCGCGGCATGATCGCGGCGAACCCGGCGGCGAGCACCTTCGTGCCCACGTCCTCGTTCCCCAGGGTGGCGGGGTTGGACCACTCCATCGTGAGATAGCCGCCGAACCCGACCACCAGCAGCAGCGCCGTCGTGGTGAGGGTCAGCTTCGCGTGGACGCTCCACTTCCGCGGGGTGCGCAGCTTCCGCACCACCACCAGGATCACGGGGAAGCCGAGGGAGCCGACCAGCACGGCGAGACCGATCGGGATGGTGAAGAACGGGTCGCCGAGGTACTGCGCGGTGCCCGCGGCCTCGGGCACGAAGCCCGCGTTGTTGAAGGCGCTGATCGCATAGAACAGACCCAGGAACAGCGACTCCCCGACCCCGTGCTCGGTGACGAACATGTACGGGGTCAGGGCCACGAAGGTCGCGATCTCGAAGGCGGTGGAGGTGATGAGGATGACCCGCAGCACCCCGCCCACCTCGGCGAGCCGCTCGGCGCGGGTCTCCTGCGCGGTGATCACCCGCTGGGCGAGACCGAGCCGGTGCATCACCGAGATGCTCAGCAGGGAGGCGACGGTCATCAGCCCCAGGCCGCCGAGCTTCACCGCGACCATGATCACGGTCAGCCCGAAGGTCGACCAGTGGGTGCCGGTGTCGACGGTGACGAGGCCGGTCACGCAGATCGCGGAGACGGCGGTGAACAGTGCGTCGATGAGGTCGGTGCCCTGACCGTCGCGCGTCGCGATCGGCAGCGAGAGGAGCGCCGTGAACACGCCGATCAGCAGGGTGAACACGCCCAGCGCAATACGGGCCGGGGTCGCCTTGGACAGCGACCTGGCGTGATCGCGCAGGCCCTGCCGGCGGGCGCGCGGGGCAGGGCCGGACAGCCGCCGGCGGGTGGGCCGGGTACCCCGTTCGGTCATCGCATCCCTCGTCCTCGTGGCGACCGGCGGTCGCGTCCGCGGCAGTCTAGACCCGTCCCGCGCGAACACCCGTCCCTCGCGATCATCGGTACGCTCACCCCATGCCCGCCGACGTGCCCGCCCCTGCCCAGGTCCCCGCCCCCGACGGCATCGGGATCGTCTGGGACGACGCCCTGTGCGAGTACGACTTCGGGCCCTACCATCCGATGGCCCCGATCCGGCTCACGCTCACCCGGATCCTCGCGGGCGCGGCCGGGGTGCTGGACCGCGAGTGCGTGCGGACCCTGCCCGCCCCCGTCGCGAGCGACGAGGAGCTCCAGACCGTCCACGACCCCGCCCTGGTCCAGGCGGTCAGGCGGTCTTCGCCCGGCTTCGAGGGGCTGACCGCCGAGGACCTCGACGAGCTGATCTCCTTCGGCATCGGCGGCGACGACGTCCCGCCCTTCTCCGGCATGCACACCGCCTCCGCCCGCATCGCCGGCGGCTCCCTCGCCGCGGTCGACGCGATCCTCGCCGGCCACGTGCGCAGCGCGGTCAACGTCGCCGGCGGCATGCATCACGCCAAGCCCACCAGCGTCTCCGGCTTCTGCGTCTACAACGATGCCGCCCTCGCTGTGCGCCGGGCCCTGGACGCGGGCGAGGAGCGGGTGATGTACGTCGACGTCGACGTCCACCACGGCGACGGCGTCGAGCGCGCCCTGTGGGGCGAGCCGCGCGCCGTGACCCTCTCGATCCACGAGACGGGGGAGAGGCTCTTCCCCGGCACCGGCTTCGTCCAGGACACCGGCGGACCCTCCGCGCAGGGCACCGCGATCAACGTCCCGCTCCCGCCCCGCACCACGGCCGACGGCTGGGTGCGGGCGATCCGTGCGACGGTCCCCGCCCTGGTCCGGGCGGTGAAGCCCACGCTGCTGGTCACCCAGCACGGCGCCGACACCCACCGCAGCGACCCGCTGGCCGACTTCTCCGTCACCCTCGAGGCGCAGCGCGAGGTGATGATGCTGATGAAGGAGCTGGCCGACGAGGTGTGCGGCGGGCGCTGGCTCGCCCTCGGCGGCGGCGGGTACGCGGTGATCGACGTGGTCCCGCGCTCCTGGACCCACCTGCTCGCGGTCGCGACGGGCGAGCCGATCGACCCGGCCGCCCCGCTGCCGCAGGAGTTCGTCGAGGCGGCCGACCGCGCCCGCACCGAGCACGGCCTCTCACCGGAGCCGTCGGTGCGGCGCTTCGGCGACGACCGCCCCCTGGCCGTGCGCGACTGGGAGCACGGCTTCGACCCCGAGGACCCGCTCGACCGGGCGGTCCAGGCAGCGCGCCGCGGCGCCTTCCCCGAGTGGGGACTGCACCCCTTCCTGGACTGAGCGGTCCCGGGACGGGCCGGCCGATCCGTCGGCCCCGCCTCGCCGGCACGACCCGGGTTCCAGGGACGACGCTCCCGACGACCTGCCACAATGACGTGCAGGCGCCCCGTGCCCGGGGCCCGCACTCGACCATCCCGGGGGAGCCATGACCGATCGGACCACCCAGGTGCTCGACACCTTCGCGGAGCACCTGCGCACGCTCACGCTGCCGCTGCCCGTCGAGGGCGCCGAGGCCGCCCGCACCGAGGCCAGCGCCGCCCTCTCCCAGCTCGCCGACCACGTCACCCCCCGCCTGGCCTCCCTCGACGCGCCGCTGCTGGTCGTGATCGGCGGCTCCACCGGCGCCGGCAAGTCCACGCTCGTCAACGCCCTGGTCGGCGCACCGGTCAGCCGCTCCGGCGCGATCCGCCCCACCACGCGCCGGCCCGTGCTCCTCCACCATCCGGCCGACGAGCCCTGGTTCACCGGCACCCGCATCCTCCCCGGCCTCGCCCGCGTCCACGGAGGCACGAGCCCCGGCGCCGCCGATGCCGAGGCGCCCGGGGCGCAGGACACCACCGGCGACGTGGACCCCGCGACCTCGCTGGCCCTCCACGCCGAGGAGCGGATCCCGCAGGGCCTCGCGCTGCTGGACGCCCCTGACATCGACTCGGTCGCGAAGGGCAATCGCGAGCTCGCCCGGCAGCTGCTGCGCGCCGCGGACCTGTGGCTCTTCGTCACCACCGCCAACCGTTACGCCGATGCCGTGCCCTGGGAGGTGCTGCGCACCGCCGCCGAGCGTGACGTGACCGTCGACGTGGTCATGAACCGCATCCCGGACCGCGACGGCGTGGCCGAGGAGCTCGCCGCCGACCTCACCTCCATGCTCGAGCGGCAGGGCGTCGAGGTGGACCGACTCTTCCTGGTCCCCGAGACCACGATCGACGACGACGGCATGCTCCCGCCCGAGGTGATCGCCGAGCTCGCCGCGCATTTCGCCGCGCTCGCGGCCGACGGGGAGGGACGGCGCCGCATCGCCCGGCGCACCCTCGCCGGCGCCGTCGACGGCCTCGCCGCCTCCGCCCACGACATCGCCGAGCACGCCGCGCTCCAGGACGACGAGCGCCGGCGGCTGCGCGAGGAGGCCGTGGCCGCGTTCTCCGGCTCCCGGGAGCGGATCGACGCCGCCCTCGGCGACGGCTCCCTGCTGCGCGGCGAGGTGCTCGCCCGCTGGCAGGACGTGGTGGGGACCGGCGAGTTCTTCCGCGGCGTGGAGTCCTTCGTGACCCGCGCCCGGGACCGCCTCGGCCAGATGCTCTCGGGCCGCCCCGCCCCCGCGGTCGAGGCCGAGCAGGCGCTCGGCAGCGGACTCGTCCACGTCGTCGTCGACGAGACGGCGCGCGGCGCCGAGCGGGCCGACGCCGCCTGGCGCGCGAGCGCCGCCGGACGCTTCCTCGCCGAGGGCCAGGACCTCACCCGGATCGACGAGGGCTACCCCGAGCAGGTCCGCGCCGCAGTGCGCGCCTGGCAGGGCGACGTGCTCGAGCTGGTCCGTGCCGAGGGCGCCGACCGCCGCACGAAGGCGCGGGTGCTCTCCCTCGGCGTGAACGTCGTCGGCGTCGCGCTGATGGTCGTCGTCTTCGCCTCCACCGCCTTCATCCCCACCGGCCTCGAGGTCGGCGCCGGGGCCGCGACCGCCGTCGTCGGCCAGCGGCTGCTCGAGGCGATCTTCGGCGACGAGGCGGTCAGGCGCATGGCGAAGGCCGCCCGGGAGTCGCTCACCGGCCGGCTCGACGCCCTGGTCGCCGAGCGCTCCGCCCCCTTCCTCGACCGGCTCGACGCGCTCGGCGACGACGACGCCGCGGAGGAGCTCGAGGCCGACGCCGAGGCGCTCGCCGCCCTCGCCCGCGACATCCGGGAGGAGACCCGATGAGCCTCCGCCGCCCCCGCACCACCCCGCTGCACGAGCGGCTCGACGCCCTGGACCGGGCGCTCGCCGCGCTCGACGGGATCGCCCCTGGCGAGGCCCTTACCGGAACGACCGAGCTGCTGGAGAGGATCGACCGCCGCCGCGCCCTCTCCGCCGAGCACACCGTGATCGGACTGTTCGGCGCGACCGGCTCCGGGAAGTCCTCGCTGCTGAACGCCCTGATCGGCAAGGACGTGGCCCGCGCGGCGGTGCGCCGCCCCACCACCTCCGCGCCGCTCGCCGCCGTGCTCGGCGACGCGGGCAGCGAGGCGCTGCTGGACTGGCTCGAGGTCGAGGAGCGCCACGCCCTCGACGAGGGCACGGCGCTGGCCCGGGCGGCCGACAAGCCTGCCCGCGGCCGTCGTGCCCGCCGCACCGACGCCGGCACTCCCGGCGTCGTGCTGCTGGATCTGCCGGACCTCGACTCGGTCGAGTCCGCCCACCGCGACATCGCCGAGCGCATGACCGGGATGGTCGACGTGATCGTCTGGGTCACCGACCCGCAGAAGTACGCCGACGCGCTGCTGCACCACGAGTTCGTGCGTCCCTTCGCCGGCCACGACGCCGTCACCGTGCTGGTCCTGAACCAGGTGGACCGGCTCCGCGAGGCCGAGCGCGAGGGTGTGCTCGCCTCCCTCGCCGCGATCGCCCGCGCCGACGGGCTCGGGAGCGCGCCCGTCCTCGCCGCCTCCGCCGAGACCGGGGAGGGGATCGAGGAGCTGCGCGAGCACCTGCTCGGCATCGCCCGCAGCCGCGAGGCCGTGGTCGAGCGGCACCGGGCCGACGTGCGCGGAGCCGCCGCACGGCTGCGCGAGGCCGCGGATCCCGGCGGCATGGCCGAGCGCTCGAGCCCCGCCGCGATCGACACCCTCGCCCGGGACCTCTCCCTCGCCGCCCGGGTCGAGCCCGTCGCGCGCGCCGTCGGCGGCTCCTACCGCCATCGGGCGGCGCGCCGCGTCGGCTGGCCGCCGCTGCGCTGGATCCGCTCCGTGCGCGCGGACCCCCTGGCCCGGCTCGGCATCGGCCGAGGTCGCGACGGGGAGGGCCTCGAGCGCACCTCCCTGCCCGCCCCGGACGCCGCGGCCTCCGCGCGCGCCTCCGGGGGCGTGCGCCGATTCGCCGACGACGCCTCCGCCGGCGGCAGCGATCCCTGGCGCGCCGCCGTCCGCGCCGCGGCCCGCTCCGAGGAGGAGGCGCTCCCGGACGCCCTGGACCAGGCGGTCGCGGAGGCGGACCTCCGCGCGGGGGAGACCTCCTGGTGGTGGCGGGTGCTGGACGTGCTGCAGTGGCTCGCGCTGCTGATCGGCGTGGTGGGCCTCGGCTGGCTGGGCCTGAACGCCGCGCTCGCCTTCCTCGGGGTGCCCCCGCCGCCGATGCCGATGGTCGAGGAGCTGTGGATCCCGATCCCCCTGCCCACGGTGATGCTGGTCCTCGCGATCGCGGCGGGGATCCTGCTGGGGGTCGCAGGCTCCGCGATCGCCGCGATGAGCGGCGCGTGGCACCGTCGTCGGGCCCGGCGCCTGCTCACCGCCCGGGTGCGGGAGACCGCGCAGGACCTCGTCGTCGAGCCGGTCGACGAGACGCTGCACCGGGCACGGCAGGCTGCGAGCGATCTCGCACGCGCGCACGGTGAGTGAGGCGGCGGGACGGTGTAGAGTGGATCGTCGACCGTGGCGTCGGCCGGGCGTCGGCCCGGGAGACTGCTCAGCCTGCCCCGCACGCTGACCGGCCGCGCATCTGAGATCCGCAGCATCACACCGCAGGCTCGTCCTGCAGAACAGAGGCTACCTATGGGTTCTGTCGTCAAGAAGCGACGCAAGCGCATGTCCAAGAAGAAGCACCGCAAGCTGCTTCGCAAGACCCGTCACCAGCGCCGCAACAAGAAGTGAGCGACGCCTGACATGCGAGAGCCCCCGCCGCATGGCGGGGGCTCTCGCATGTCAGGCGCTGCCGGTCGGGCGGGCATGCGGCCGGTCCGGTGCGCGCCTCGGGAACGGGGCCCGTGGGCCGCGACCGCGCGGGCCGTGGGCCGCGGCCGGCGGGCGCCGGCGCCCTGCCGCGATCCTCAGGCGCGGCCGGCGAGGCGGCGCCACCAGGGCCAACGGCGCAGCGCGGTGCGCAGCTGCTCAGCATCGACCCGGTAGCGGGCGTGGACCTTCCCGTCCACGATGATGACCGGCACGTCGTGATCCCACTGCTCGCGCAGACGCTCGTCGGCGTCGATGTCCCGCACCTCGACGGCGGTGCCGGCGCGATCGGCCTCGGCCCGCACCACCGGCAGCGCGTCGTCGCACAGATGGCAGCCCTCCCGCGTGAGGTACAGGACGCGGGCGTCGGGATCGCTGGGGGAGGGGACGTGCTGCGAGGTCATGAGCGGCACCATATCGGGCGGAGGAGCGGACGGATGACGGGGACGACGACGGGCCGCCCGCATGCAGCGGACGGCCCGTCGGACCAGGCGGCGCGGGGCGCCCCGGAGAGCAGGAGATCAGGCCGCGGTCGGCGCGGTGAACTCGGCCTCGATGGAGATCTTCACGGAGTCGGCGACGAGCACGCCACCGGCCTCGAGGGCGGCGTTCCAGGTCAGGCCGAACTCCTTGCGGGAGATGGTGGTCTCGCCGGTGAAGCCCGCGCGGTAGACGCCGAAGGGATCGGTCGCGGCGCCCTCGTAGGCGAAGTCGAGCTCGACCGGCTTGGTGATGCCGTTGATGGTCAGCTCGCCGTGGAGGGTGTCGCCCTTGAGCTCGGTGGAGCGGAAGGTGATCGTCGGGTTGTTCTCGACGTCGAAGAAGTCGGCGCTCTTGAGGTGCGCGTCGCGGTCGGGGTTGGAGGTGGAGACCGACTCGGTCTTCAAGGTCGCGGTGAAGGCCAGGTCCTCGCCGCCCTCGGCGACGACGAGCTCGCCCTCGACATCGGTGAACTGGCCGCGGGCCTTCGAGATGCCGGCGTGGCGCACGGTGAACGCCACGGAGGTGTGGGCGGGGTCGAGGGTCCAGGTGCCGGGGGTGAGGTCGCTCATGGGATGTCTCCTTCTGGTGGTGGTCCGGTGGTGACGGGCGGCGGTCGGGCTGTTCCGCACCGTATTGCTTGAAAGCTAAACTAAAATGGGGGATGATGGCAAGAGGAAGAGTCCCCGGAAAGAGGAAACGTGATGCATGACACGACGTCAAGCGAGGAGCAGGCGGTCGCGGCGGCTTCGGTGAGCCCCGCGGTCGATGGCGCGCAGGACGAGGCGGACCGCGCCTCGACGCCCGAGGAGCTGTGGCTGACGGCGAAGGAGCAGGAGGCGTGGCGCACCTTCCTCTACGCCACCACCCTGCTCACCGACCGGTTCGGCGACGCGCTGCAGTCCGACCCCGAGATCGGCCTGGCGCTGGGGGAGTACGAGATCCTGGTGCGCCTGAACGAGGCCGAGGGCGGGTTCCTGCGCATGTCCGAGCTGGCCGACAAGGTCGTCCACTCCCGCTCCCGCCTCACCCACACCATCACCCGCATGGAGAAGCGGGGCCTCGTCGAGCGCGTGCGCTGCTCCTCCGACGGTCGCGGCCGACAGGCCCAGCTGACCGCCGAGGGCCAGGCCCTCCTCGAGCGCGCCGCGCCCACGCACGTGCGCTCCGTCCGCGATCTCCTGCTGGACGTCATCGGCCACGACGACCTGCTCGAGCTCGGCAGGATCCTCGGCCGGACCATCGCGGAGGACGCCCCGATCGCCGTCGGATGTCCGGCACCTCACGAGGACGCCCCGGCTCGGAGCTGATCCGGAGGTGGGGTTGGTACCGTGAGGCGGCTCGCGAGAGCCTGCGACAGCGAGAGGGAGCCCCCAGCGATGACCACCACCACGGTGCACCTCGTCCGCCACGGCGAGGTGCACAACCCGGAGCGCATCCTGTACGGGCGCCTGCCAGGATACCGGCTCAGCGCCCGTGGTGAGCAGATGGCGCAGCGCGTCGGCGAGCACCTCGCCGGCGCCGACGTCGCCCTCGTGCGCTCCTCGCCGCTGCTGCGCGCCCAGCAGACCGCCGCCCCGATCGCCGCCGCGCACGACCTCGAGATCTCGACGGACCAACGCCTCATCGAATCGGGCAACCGCTTCGAGGGCCAGCGCATGGGCCACGGCGACGCGAAGCTCACCGACCCGCGCAACTGGCGCTGGTTCGTCAACCCCTTCCGCCCCTCCTGGGGCGAGCCCTACCGGGAGCAGGTCGCGCGCGTGGTCTCCGCCGTGCACGAGGCCCGCGCCGAGGCCGAGGGACGCGAGGCCGTGCTGGTCCTGCACCAGCTGCCGATCTGGGTCACCCGGCGCAGCGCCGAGGGCAAGCCCCTGTTCCACGACCCGCGCCGGCGCGAGTGCGGCCTCTGCTCGGTGACGAGCCTGCGCTTCGTCGGCCCGCACCTGTCGGACGTCGGCTACGCCGAGCCCGCCGCCGCCCTCTACGAAGGCGCCGTCGACGCGACCGGAGGGAAGCTCACATGAGGACCCCGCGCCCCGTCCCGAGCCGGCGCGGCCTCCTCCGCGTGGCCGCCGCGGCGCCGCTGGGCGTGCTGCTGGCCGCCTGCGGGACCGACACCTCCGACCGCTACGCCTCCGGGGAGGCCGGCTACGTCTCCGGTGACGGCGTCTCGGTCGAGATCCCCGCCGCCGAGCGCGGCGAGGCGATCGCCTTCACCGGCACCACCTTCGACGAGGAGCCGGTCGACCTCGCGGACACCCGCGGCGAGGTGCTCGTGCTGAACGTCTGGTACGCCTCCTGCCCGCCCTGCCGCAAGGAGGCCCCGGACCTCCAGGCCATCCACGAGGAGTACGCCGAGAAGGGCGTCTCCTTCCTCGGCATCAACGTGCGCGACGCCGCCGGCCCCGCGCAGGCCTTCGAGGAGAAGTACGGGATCACCTACCCCTCCGTGCCCGACACCAGCGCGGAGATCATGTACGCCCTGCGCGGCCAGGTCGCCCCGAACGCCGTCCCCTCCACGCTCGTGCTCGACCGCGAGGGGCGCGTCGCCGCCCGCATCTCCGGCGCCGCCGACCCCTCCGTGCTCCGCGCGATGATCGACGCGGTGGTCGCCGAATGATGCTCGCCGAGATCGGGGCCGCCTTCCAGGCGACCGCCCTGTCCGGATCGCTGCTGCTCGCGATCGCCGTCGCCGCCGCAGCGGGCCTGGTCGCCTTCCTCTCGCCGTGCGTGCTGCCGGTGGTCCCCGGCTATCTCGGGTACGTCTCGGGCCTCGCCGGACAGGGCCCCGGCCCCGCTCCCGCCGCGAAGGGCACCGGCCGCCGCGCCGCCCGCCCGCAGCGGCCCGGCACCGGGCGGATGCTCGCCGGCTCCCTGCTGTTCGTGGCCGGCTTCGCGGTGGTGTTCATGGCGCTCGGCGGCTTCGCCGGCGCCGTCGGCTACCTCCTCCAGGAGCACGCCGTGTGGATCAACCGCGTCGCCGGCGCGATCGTGATCGTCATGGGCCTGGTGTTCATGGGCCTGATCCCGGGGCTGTCGGCCACGAAGCCGATCTCCTCGAAGAAGCCCGACGCGGGCCTGCTCGGCGCACCGCTGATGGGGCTGGTGTTCGGCCTGAGCTGGACCCCCTGCATCGGCCCCACCTACGCCGCCATCGTGGCGCTGTCCCTGGACGGCGGCGGCGACGGCGCGGCCGTGCGCGGCGGCGTCCTGGCGCTGGCCTACTCCCTGGGCCTCGGCATCCCCTTCGTGCTCTTCGCGCTGCTGTTCGAGCGCGCGCTCGGGCTGAGCAGGAAGCTGTCGGCCCACCGCCGCAGCATCGGCCTGCTCTCCGGCGCGCTGCTGATCGCGATCGGCGTGCTCCTGATGACCGGGGTGTGGGCGAGCTGGATGAGCGAGCTGCAGGGCCTGATCGCGACCTTCGAACCGGTGGTGTGATGAGCGAGAAGAACCCCCGTCCGGACCGCGGCGTCCGGACCGACGACGCAGAGCGTCCCGGCACGGGCCCCGCCGAGGCAGGCGCCGAGGCGAGCGGATCCGGCACGGGCCCGTCGGAGTCCGGCAGCTGGTCCAGCAAGCCCGAGGTCGACGGGAAGCGCGCCGCCGTGCCCTCCCTGGGCCTGCGCGGCACGCTGCTGTTCCTGTGGCGGCAGCTGACCTCCATGCAGACGGCGCTCGTGCTGCTCATGCTGCTGGCCGTCGCCGCGATCCCCGGCTCGCTCTACCCGCAGCGCAGCGTGAACCCGGCCCTGACCGAGCAGTTCCTCGAGGAGAACGGCCGCTGGGGCGAGATCCTGGACGCGCTGGGCTTCTTCGAGGTCTTCTCCTCGCCGTGGTTCTCCGCGATCTACCTGCTGCTGTTCATCTCCCTGATCGGCTGCATCGTCCCGCGCGTCGGCGTGCACCTGAGGCAGCTGCGCGCGAAGCCGCCCCGCACCCCCTCCCGTCTGACCCGCTTCACCGGGTACACCCGCCTCGAGCTGCCCGGCGCGCAGGCCGACTCCCTGATCGAGACGGCCCATCGCAGCCTGCGCCGCTCCCGCTACCGCACCGAGGTGCGCGAGGAGAAGGCCGGCCGCTCCGTCAGCGCCGAGCGGGGGCTGCTGCGCGAGACCGGCAACCTCCTGTTCCACATCGCGCTGGTCGGCGTGCTGGTGTGCATCGCCGGCGGCACCCTGACCAGCTACCGCGGACAGGTCACGGTGGTCGAGGGCGGCGGCTTCGCGAACTCCCTGACCCAGTACGACTCCTTCGAGTCCGGGGCCTGGTTCGACGAGAACGACCTGCCCGACTTCCGCTTCACCCTCGAGGATTTCCGCGCCACCTACGTCCAGCCCGGCGAGGCGGGGAAGGTCGGCGAGCCGCGCTCCTTCGAGGCCGACGTGCAGGTGACCACCCCCGGTCAGGAGCAGGAGTCCCGCACGGTCCAGGTCAACAAGCCCCTGCACGTCCCGGGCGCGTCGATGTACCTGCTCGGCAACGGCTACGCCCCCGAGATCACGGTGACCGACCCCGAGGGCACCGTCGTCGCCGAGGGGCCGCTGATCACCGTCCCGATGGGGGACACGAACTACACCTCCCAGGTGGTGCTCAAGGCGCCCGACGCCCAGCCCGAGCAGACCGCCGTGGTCGGCTTCTTCCTGCCCACCGGCACCATCGACGAGCAGGGACCGCGCTCCCTCTACCCCGACGCGCTGGACCCGCAGCTCGCCCTCACCGTCTACCAGGGCGACCTGGGCCTGGACTCCGGCGTGCCGCAGAACGCCTACGAGGTGGACCTCACCACCCTCACCCAGGTCCCGGGGGAGGACGGCGACCCGGTGCTGATCCGGCTGTACCCCGGCCAGGAGTACAGCCTCGCCGACGGCACCACCGTCAGCTTCGACGGGCTGAAGCGCTACGCCGCCTTCGACATCGCCCACAACCCCTTCGAGCGCTGGATCCTGATCAGCGCGCTGGTCGCCGTCGGCGGCCTGATCCTCTCCCTGTTCGTGCCGCGCCGGCGCCTGTGGGTGCGGGTGCGGGAGCAGGGCGGCACGACCGTGCTCGAGGTCGCCGGGCTCGCCCGCAGCGACGATCCCGCGCTCGCGGACGACGTGAAGGCCCTGGCGTCCCGGCTCTCGGAGGCGCACGATGGACAACGGCTCCCGGACGCCGCACCGTCCGGGCACCCCGAGGCGGACGCCTCGGGCGGACCCCGAGAAGGAAGTGCCCAGTGATCAACCAGCAGCTGGCAGAGCTCTCGAACCTCGCCATCGTGGTGACGATCGTGCTCTACGTGCTCGCCCTGATCGGCTTCGGCGCCGATCTTGCCTCGTCCTCCCAGCGCCGCAGCGACGCCCGCCTCGCCGCCCAGGAGCGAAAGGAGGCGCAGGAGAGGGAAATGAGCCCCGCGAGCGTCGGCGCCTCGGGCGCCGAGGCGGCGGGGGCGACCGCCGTGGGCGGCACCGCGGTGGTCGCTCGCCCCGGCGCAGCGAGCGCCGGCTCCACAGGCTCCGGCGCCGGCGGCTCGGATTCCCTCGCCCCGGGCACCGCCGGTACGGGCACCGCGGGGGAGGCTCCCGCCGCGTCCGGCGGCATGTCCGCGCAGCGCTTCGCCTTCCTGCTGGCCTCCGCCGCGACCGTGCTGCACCTGATCGGCGTGATCTCCCGTGCGCTTGCCACCCAGCGCGTCCCGTGGGCGAACATGTACGAGTTCGCGACCACCTCCACCGCGATCGTGATGGTCGCCTTCCTCGCCTTCAGCGTGCGCCGCACGGAGCTGCGGGCGCTGGGCACCTTCGTCGTCGGCCCCGTGCTGCTCGTGCTGCTGCTCGCGCAGACGTTCTGGATCGTGCCCGCTGCCGAGCTCACCCCGAGCCTCCAGAACTCCCACTGGATCTACATCCACATCGGCGTCGCGATCATGGCGACGGCGCTGTCGATCCTCGGCGCGGTCGTCGCCTCGATGCAGCTGCTCCAGGCGAAGCACGAGCGCGTCCTCGCCGAGCGTGCCGCGACCGAGGAGTTCCCCGAGCACTGGGGCCGCTTCGGGCACGTGCTGGACCGCCTGCCCTCCTCGTCCTCCCTCGAGGCGCTGAGCTTCCGCATCCACTCGGTCGCGTTCGTGTGCTGGACCTTCACCCTGATCTTCGGGGCGATCTGGGCGCGCGAGGCCTGGGGCCGCTTCTGGGGCTGGGACCCCAAGGAGGTGTGGACGTTCATCATCTGGGTGATCTACGCGGCCTACCTCCACGCCCGCGCCACCGGCGGCTTCCGCGGCTCCCGTGCAGCGGGCCTGGCCCTGGCCGGCTTCGTCGCCGTGGTCTTCAACTACACGATCGTGAACACGGTGATCAACGGCCTGCACTCCTACTCCGGTCTCGGCTGAGACTGCGGCCAGGGGAGGCCGTCCGGCCTCGGTTGATTCTCCGGCCTCGGCCGGTGCTCCGGTCCTGGCTCTGCCCGCGCGAGCAGTTCATCGACGATCCGTTCCAGGACCTGGAACGGATCGTCGAAGTGTTTCCGGCCGCCGCAGTGCGGACGAGGCCAGGGCCGCAGCGCGACGAGTTGATCGACGTCAGGTACCAGCTTCCTGGTACCTGACGTCGATCAAGTCTGTGCAGCGGTGGTGCGGCCGGGGTCGGTACCTGCGCACGTGCAGTTGGTCGACGTGGAGTACCACCTTTCTGGTACCTGGCGTCGATCGACTCCGGGGGAGAGCTCGGCAGAGCTTCGCAGAGCGGTCGCGGCAGACACCCGGTGACCGGTCCGGTCGGCAGGACACGGCATGCGACGCGCCGAAGCGCGGATCGCCGAGGCGACTCTTCCCGGCCCGGCCTGCTCAGGCGCTGCGGCCGGTGTCGGTCCCGCTGTCGCCGGGGCCGTCGTCGGGCTCGCCGGAGTCGCCGGGGCCTTCGCCGCGCTCGCGACGCTCGCGACGCTCGCGGCGGATGTCCTCGTCGAGCTTGCGCAGGAACTCGGGATCCTCGTCGGGGGCGAGGGGGCCGTCGCGCCGCGGACCGGGACTGCCCGAGGAGCCTCGGCCCCAGGAGCGCTCCTTGCCCACGAACAGCCAGGTGAGCGGTCCTACCCAGGGGATCAGCACGATCAACGCGATCCATGCCCATTTCGGCACACCTCTGACCTTGTCGTCCTGGGTCTGCACACAGTCGGCGAGTGCGAAGACGGTCAGGGCGATCGAGAGGACTGCCAGGATGCCGCGGGCCATGGGGACAGTCTAGGGCGCGGACCTGGGACGGGGCCGGGGACTGTGGACCGGACCGGGGACCGAGCGGGAACGCGGGACGGGACCGGAGAAAGGCAGGGCTGCCCGTCGCGCCCGCGGCACGGCTCGCGGCCCGCAGTCCCGCGGCGTGATCCTGGCCCCGAGCCGCCTCCGCGGACAGCGGGTTCCCGGGCGGGGGACCTAGTCTGGAGCGATGCGACAGTTCCTGCTCTACGCCGTCATCCGCCTGGGCCTGTGGATAGCCCTGTGGTGGGTGCTCACCGTGATCGGGGTGGGCGTGATGCTCGCCGGCGTGCTCGCGGCGTTGATCGCGATGCTGATCTCGATCCTGTTCCTGGACCGTCTGCGGGACGCCGCGGCGATGCGCTGGAAGCTCGCGCACGAGCGCAGGGTCGAGAAGCGCGGCGAGACCGTGGACGAGGACGCCCAGTACGAGGACGGGCTCTTCGCCGACGAGGTCCGGATCGACGGAGAGACCCGGGCGGGGGGCTCCGCCGCAGGCCCCGCGGACCTGCCCGACCTCCCCGAGGACGGCACGAGCGACGGGGACACCAGGGCCTGAGCCCTCCCAGGGCGCTCAGCGCGCTGCCCTGTGCCCTGTGCCCTCGGCTAGGGGCCCGTCGCTCCCCGAATGCTGCGTCGCGCGGGCCGACGAGGTCAGAGCACCAGGCCGACGAGCAGCAGCAGCGAGAACACCAGCTCGAGCCGTCCGGTCGCGCCGAGCACGGGGATCAGGTCCCGGCCCCCCGTCCCGCCGAGCACCTTCCGCACCGGACCGATGGCGAGCGGCAGGGCGAGCAGCACGAGCGCTGCGGGCCGGTGCGCGATGATCACCGGCACCATGAGCATGAAGGGCGCCAGCAGCGTCGTGGTGTAGAGCAGGCGGGTGCCGCGCTCGCCGAGCCGGACCGCGAGGGTCCTCTTGCCGGAGGCGGCGTCGGTGGGGATGTCGCGCAGGTTGTTGGTGAGCATCAGCGCGACGGCGAGCAGCCCGATCGCGACCGAGGCGAGCAGCGCCGCCCAGGAGGGGCGGCCCGTGATCGCGAGCGCCGTGCCGTTGACGGCGACGAGACCGAAGAACACGAACACGAAGAGCTCGCCGAGGCCCAGGTAGCCGTAGGGCTTCCTGCCGCCGGTGTAGAACCAGGCTGCGGCGATCGCGGCGGCACCGACGACCAGCGCCCACCACATCTGCGCCACGGCCACCAGCCCGACGCCGAACAGGCCGCCGAGGGCGAGGGAGATGATCGCGGCGCGCTTCACGGTCGCGGGGCGGGCGGCGCCGGAGCCGGTGAGGCGGAAGGGACCGACCCGGTCGTCGTCCGTGCCGCGGATCCCGTCGGAGTAGTCGTTGGCGAAGTTCACGCCGATCTGCAGCGAGAAGGAGACGGCGAGGGCCAGCAGCGCCCGGGGGATCACCAGCGCCCAGTCGACCGATCCGGTGAGCTCGCCGAGCTGCCACACGGCGACGCCGGTTCCGGCGGCGACGGGGGCGAGGGCGGCGGGGAGGGTCTTCGGGCGGGCGCCCTCCACCCACTGCGGCAGGCTGGCCATCGTGCTCCTCACGCGTGCTAGGGCCGGCGGTCGACGGCCCCGACGAGCTTACGCCGCGGCGCGGCCCCGGACCGTCCCGTCGACTGTGAGTCGTGACCCGAGTGACGAGCACCGGGCCACCCGGATGCCGGGCCGCCGCGATGCAGAAAAAGATCGGCCCGATGCCGGGCAGCTCCGATGTTCCGCCGCCGCTCTGCTCGACGGCTGTGGCGCACGGGCTCCGCGGCCTCTCCGACGGCGCGGCCGACGGGCAGGGCGGGGCAGCGGACCCTCAGCCGCCGGCGAGGCGGCGGGCGGCGGCGCGGTCCACCTTGCCGATGCCCAGCAGCGGAAGCTCCTCGACGACGTGGACCCGTTTGGGGATCATGTGCGCGGGCACCTCGGTGGTGCGCAGCGCGGAGCGGACGAGCGCCGAGGCCTCCGCGGGGTCTGTGCCCTCCTCGAGGGTGACCAGCGCCTCGACCCGCTGGCCCCATTCCGGATCGGGCACCCCGACCACGACGGCGGCGCGGACCAGACCGCGCAGCATGAGGGAGTGGTCGATCGCGCGCTCGACGTCCTGGGGGAGGACCTTGCGTCCGCCGGTGTTGATCACGTCGTCGGCCCGGCCCAGCACGGTCAGCGCACCGTCGTCCCCGATCTCGGCGAGGTCGGAGGTGAGGAAGGCGCGGTCCGCGCTCTCGCGGGAGACCACAGCGCCGGAGACTGCGGCGTCGGCGGCCGGCCCGTCGGCCGACGGGGAGGCGCCGGCGAACACTCCGCCGTCGGTGCCGCCGCCCTCGGTGAGATAGCCGAGGGCGAGGGTGGGGGAGGAGATCCGCAGCCGGCCCGCGCCGGACTCGTCGGGGTCGAGCACCGACAGGGACACCCCGGGCAGCGGCCGACGGTCGTAGACGCAGCCTCCCGCGGTCTCGGAGGAGCCGTAGGTGGTGCGCACCGGGATCCGCTGGCCGCGGGCGCGGGCGAGGACGTCGGTGCTGGTCGCCGCTCCGCCGACGAGCACGGCGGCGAAGCGCTTCAGCAGGCTGCGGGCGCGGGCGTCGTCCCCGGTCGCGCCGGTGACGATGCGGGTGAGCTGGGTGGGGACGAGGGAGGTGAACGCGGGCAGCCCGGCCCGCTCCGCCTGCTCGAGGACGGGTCCGGCGAGCTCCACGAAGGCGGCGGCGTCGAAATGGCCGCGCAGGTCCGGCAGCGGATCCGGCAGGGCGGGCCCCGGAAGGCCCAGCACCTGGCCGGTGCGATGGGCGCGGGCGAGGACCTGCACCCCGGCGATGTGCGTCGGCGGCAGCAGCGGCAGCCAGAACCCGTGCCCGCGGGAGTCCGGGGCGGTGCCGTCGGCGGCGAAGAGCTGCGCGGTCGCGTCCTGCGAGGCCGTCAGCGCGGCGAGGCTGAGCGCGACGGCCTTCGCGGTCCCGGTCGATCCGGAGGTCGGGACCACCAGCGCTGTGTCCTCGAGTCCGGCGGGCAGAGTGTCGGGGGCGGGGAAGGGCCCGAGCCACAGGCGCGCCCGGCCCGCCATCACCTCGTCGATCGCCTCGGAGTGCGCGGCGAGAGAGGCGGCGGAGGCGTCGTAGCCGGGCGGGACCAGCCAGGGCAGGGAGGCGGGGCCGTCGGGCACGGGCGCGGCCATCTCAGCCCTGCGGGTGGGGGAAGGAGGTCCAGTCGGGGTCGCGCTTCTCGAGGAAGGCGTCGCGGCCCTCGGCGGCCTCGTCGGTCATGTACGCCAGCCGCGTCGCCTCCCCGGCGAAGACCTGCTGGCCCATGAGGCCGTCGTCGGCGAGGTTGAAGGCGAACTTCAGCATCCGTATCGCCTGCGGGGACTTCGTCGCGATGGTCGCGGCCATCGCGAGGGCCTCCTCCTCGATCCGTGCGTGGTCGACGACCCGATTCACGGCACCCCAGTCGTAGGCGTCCTGGGCGGAGTACTCCTCGGCGAGGAAGAAGATCTCCCGCGCGCGCTTCTGACCGACCTGCTTGGCGAGATAGGCGGAGCCGTAGCCGCCGTCGAAGGAGCCGACGTTCGCGTCGGTCTGCTTGAAGCGGGCGTGCTCGCGGGAGGCGATCGACATGTCCGCGACCACGTGCAGGGAGTGCCCGCCGCCGGCTGCCCAGCCGTTCACGACCGCGATCACGACCTTGCCCATGGTGCGCATGAGGCGCTGCACCTCGAGGATGTGGAGGCGGCCGGCGGAACGGGTGCGCACGGAACCGGTCTCCTCCACAGCCTCCTCTGCGGCGTACTCGTAGCCGGCACGGCCGCGGATCCGCTGGTCGCCGCCGGAGCAGAAGGAGTGCCCGCCGTCCTTGGGGGAGGGGCCGTTGCCGGTCAGCAGGATCACGCCCACCCCGGTGTCGAGCCGGGCATGGTCCAGCGCCCGGTACAGCTCGTCGACCGTGTGGGGGCGGAAGGCGTTGCGCACCTCGGGACGGTCGAAGGCGATCCGCACCGTCGGGAGGTCCCGGGAGGTCAGCTCTCCGTCGGGCGACTCGATCCGCTCCACGGCGCGGTGGTAGGTGATGTCGGTGAGCTCGGGCCCGCCGTGCTCCTGCGCCGGCACCTCCCGCCAGCGGCGGGGGTCGAAGGTGTCGGAGACCCGACGGGGCAGCGGAGAGGGCGGGGTCGTCATGGCCTCCAGGGTAGTCCGGGCAGCGCGGGCCGCGGATCGCTGCGCAGCCTTCCGCAGATGCGCACGTCGAGGCGCTCGCCGTCGATCAGGAACTTCCCGCGCTCGACCCCCTCGTCGACGAAGCCTGCCGCGCGGGCGACCGCCGCGGAGGCGGGATTGTTCACCCGGTGTCCGAGCTCGAGCCTCTCGAGGCCCCATCCGCCGCCGGCCGTCGGCGTCAGCGCCTGGTCCGCGACGGTGGCGGCCGCCCGGGACGCGAGTCCACGACCGCGATGGGTTGCATCGCCTCATCGTGCCGTGCCTCGTACGCGCGGCGCACGCTCATTACTCTCGGGAACATGCTCATTCCCCCTGCCCTCCGCGAGCGCGGCATCGACCGCGTCCACTCCTGGTCCATCCCGATGACCACCCGGTTCCGCCGGATCACCGAGCGTGACGGCCTGCTGCTGCGCGGCCCGGAGGGCTGGGCGGAGTTCTCCCCGTTCTGGGACTACGACGCGGCCGAGTCGACGGCCTGGCTGCGCGCCGCCCTCGAGGACGCGACGACGCCCCGCCCCGCCCCGCTGCGCGATCGGATCGAGGTCAACGCCACGATCCCGGTGCTCCCGCCGGTGCTCGCGGCGCGGATCGCGACGGTCGGCGGGGCGCGGACGGCGAAGGTGAAGGTCGCCGATCCCGGCTCCGACCTCGCCTCCGACGTGCAGCGGCTCGAGGCCGTCCGCGACGCGATGGGCCCGGACGCCCGGATCCGCATCGATGCGAACGCCGCCTGGACGTACGAGGAGGCGCTCGAGGCGCTGCCCGTCCTGGACCGGGCCGCGGGCGGGCTCGAGTACGCCGAGCAGCCCTGCGCCGCGCTCGAGGACCTCGCCGCGCTGCGCCGCGCCCTCGACATCCCGGTCGCGGCCGACGAGTCCGTGCGCCGGGCGGAGGACCCGCTGCGGGTCGCGCGGGCCGAGGCCGCCGACCTGCTGGTGATGAAGGTCCAGCCGCTCGGCGGCGTCACCCGATGCCTCGAGCTGGCCGAGGAGGCGGGGCTGCCGGTCGTGGTCTCCTGCGCGCTCGAGTCGAGCATCGGCCTCGGCGCGGGGCTCGCCCTCGCCGCGGCGCTGCCGGAGCTGCCGCACGCCTGCGGCCTCGCGACCGCGACCCTGCTCACCGGCGACCTCGCCCCGCAGCCGCTGCACGCGACCGGCGGCACGCTGCGCGTCGGCCGGACGGCGCCGAGCGAGGAGCTGCTCGCCCGCCACGCGGCCGACGACGCCCTCGCCGCACGCTGGGAGGAGCGGCTCGCGGCCTGCGCCGGCCTGCTCTGACAGCACGTGAGCAGGCCGGGACTACCCTGACGGGGTGCACGAGCCCTCCGCCCCGATCCCCGCACCGCTGACGATCCCCGCGCCCCGACCCACCGGCTCCGGCGCGGTGGACCAGGAGGTCGCGGTCTGGTCCGCACTCGCGGAGCTCGGACTGGCCGAGGCGGTGCTCGCCCCCGGCTCCCGCTCCGCGCCGCTGGTCTACGGCCTCGCGGCCGACGAGGTGGCCGGTCGGATCCGTGCCCACGTGCGGATCGACGAGCGCGCCGCCGCCTTCACCGCCCTGGGTCTCGGCCGCCTGGATCCCGCCCGGCCCGCCGCGGTCGTGACCACCTCCGGCACCGCCACCGCGCACCTCCACGCCGCCGTGATGGAGGCGCACCACTCGCGGATCCCGCTGCTCGTGCTCACCGCGGACCGGCCTGCCGAGCTGCGCGAGGTCGGCGCGAACCAGACCACTCGCCAGGCCGGCATGTTCCGCTCGCTGGTGCGCCTGGCCGTGGACCTGCCCGCCCCGACCGCCGAGGCGGCGAGCCCGGTCGAGCTGCGCACCGCCGTCTCCACCGCCGCCCGCGCCCTCGCCGCCGCGACCGGGGAGCACCCCGGTCCCGTGCACCTGAACCTCTCCTTCCGCGACCCGCTCGTGCCTCGCGCAGAGGAATCGGAGCAGCCCGACAGGACCGCGGTGCCCGAACGGATCGTCCTCACGCGGCGCGTCCCCGCCCCGGCGCCCGCCCCGCAGCCGGTCCCGGTCGACTCCCGCACCGTCGTCGTCGCCGGGGACGGGGCGGGACCGGCCGCCGCCGCGCTCGCCGATGCGCACGGCCTGCCGCTGCTGGCCGAGCCGAGCTCCGGCGCGCTCACGGCGCAGAGCCTCGTCCCCCGCTATACGGCCCTGCTGCGCGAGGTGATGGCCGATCCCGGGCACCCGCTGCGCCCCCGCCGTGCGATCGTGCTCGGTCACCCCACGCTGTCCCGGCCGGTCGTCGGCGCGCTCCTGGGCGCGGCCGACGTCGAGGTGGTCGTCGTGGACCCGCATCCGGACTGGCCCGACGTGGCCCGCCGCGCGAGCCTCGTGGTCCCCGCCGCGATCGGGCAGGAGCTCCCCGGGACGGAACAGGAGGCGACCGGGACCGGGCAGGACGCACTCGGTCCCGGACAGGAAGCGGCCTCACCCGGTGTCGCGCCGGCCGCGCCCGACGCCCCGGAGAACGATCTGGCACAGCGCCGCGCGTGGATCCAGGCGTGGCGCACCGCGGCCGACGCCGCCGCAGCCCGGCTGCCGCAGCCGTGGCAGCAGCGCGCCGCGCTCGCCGTGTGGGAGGCCTCCGGGCCGGGCGACCTGCTCGTGCTCGGCTCCTCGAGTCTCGTGCGCGACCTCGAGCAGCACGCCGGCCCCACCTCTGCGCAGGTGATCGCCAACCGCGGCCTCGCCGGGATCGACGGCACCACCGCCATGGCCGGCGGCCTCGCCCTGGCCCGCGTCGCGCGGGACGAGCCGGGGGAGCGGGGCCGCACCCGGCTCCTCGTCGGCGACCTCACCGCCCTCCACGACCTCACCGGTCTGCTCATCGGCCCCGAGGAGCCGCGCCCCGACCTCGACGTGATCGTCGTCGACGACGGCGGGGGCCGCATCTTCTCCGGCCTCGAGCACGCCGCGGCCCCGCCCGCGCTGCTGCGCCGCTTCTTCACCACCCCGCACGGCGCCGACATCGCCGCGGTCGCCGCGGGACTCGGCGCCGACGCACGGACTCTCGAGGCCGACGCGCTGCCGACGGCGCTCGCCGAACCCACGCAGGGGCTGCGGGTGCTCGTCGTCCAGGAGCCGCCCAGCGAGGTCCCGAGGAACTCTTGAGCGCGAGTGGTGACATGACCCCATGAACGACGAGCACGCCCCGCAGCCGCCCCGCGACCCGAGCGCCGGGACCCCGGATGCCCCGTACGGCACGACCCCGGCCTACGGCAGCCCTGCTCCCGACGACGGGGCGTCCCCCTACGCCGCGTCCTACGGCGCAGGTCCGGCCTACGGCGCAGGCCCGGCCTACGGCGCGGCTCCGGTCCAGGGCGCTTCGTCGGCCGAGGCGACCGAGCAGCTCCCGGCCACCGCCTCCCCGTTCGATCACGCCGTCCACGGGGCCGCCGCTGCCGGCTCCGGCGCCCCTGCGCCGATCGCCGCCGGGGCCGCCGGGAAGGCCGCGCCCCGCCGCGGGCCCGGCTGGGGCGGGACCAGCGCCCTCGTGCTCGCCGGGATGCTGCTCTCCAGCGGCCTCACCCTCGGCGGCGTCGTCGCCTACGACCAGCTGCAGGGCGACGAGCCGGTCGCCGCCGCGCAGGGCTCTCAGACCTCCGAGGCGCGACCTGCCGCGACGACCACTGCGGAGGACCCGGACTGGGCCGCGATCTCCGAGCAGGTCTCCCCGAGCGCCGTCTCGATCCTCTCCTCCACCGGCTCCGGCACCAGCCAGGGGACCGGCGTGGTCCTCGACGAGGACGGCACGATCCTCACCAACGACCACGTCGCCGGCGACGCCGAGTCCCTGCAGGTCACCACCAGCGACGGACGCAGCTTCGCCGCGAGCGTCGTGGGCACCGACCCCTCGACCGACCTCGCCGTGATCCGCCTGGAGGACCCGCCCGAGGATCTGCAGCCCGCGACCTTCGCGGACTCCTCCACCGTGGTCGTGGGCCAGCCCGTGATGGCGCTGGGCACCCCGCTCGGCCTCGAGAACACGGTCACCACCGGCATCGTCTCGGCGCTGGACCGGCCGGTCAGCGCCACCGGCGAGGAGACCGACGGCTCCGACACCACGTTCACCTCCGCGATCCAGACCGACGCCGCGATCAACCCCGGCAACTCCGGCGGACCGCTCGTGGACGCCGCCGGGCAGGTGATCGGCATCAACACCGCGATCGCCTCGATCCCCAACGAGTCCGGGCAGGCCGGCAGCATCGGGCTCGGCTTCGCGATCCCCGCGAACACGGCGATGCTGATCGCCGAGCAGCTCCAGGACGGCGGCACCGTCCAGCACGCCTTCGTCGGCGTGACCACCACCGACGGCACGGCCGACGACGGCAGCGCCGGCTACCGCGGCGCGGAGGTCGTCGCCGTGGAGCCGGGCAGCCCCGCGGCGGAGGCGGGACTGGCCGAGGGGGACCTCATCACCGGGATCGACGACACCCCCGTCGGCGGGGCGGGCGCCCTGACCGGCATCGTGCGCGGCCTCGAGGTCGGCTCCACCCATACGCTCGAGCTGGTGCGCGACGGGAAGGTGCAGACGCTCGAGATCACCCTCGCAGCCCGGGAGGGCTGAGCAGCGGAGACCTCGTGCCCGCCCGGCCGTCGCTCGGGCGGCGACGTGCCGGGCGGCGCGGTCCCTCGTGCTGTGCTCTCGCGTCGTGCCCTCGGGCGCCGCGCCCCGGACCTCAGGCCTCGGCGTCGCCGCGCAGGGCCCGCAGCATCGGACGGCACTTCGCGAGCGCCTCGGCATGCTCGGAGACCGGGTCGGAGGCCGCGACCAGACCGCCCCCGGCCTGCAGCACCGCGGAGCGCTCACCGGTCAGATGCGCCATCCGCAGCGCGATCGCCCACTGGCCGTCGCCGCTCGCGTCCATCCAGCCCACGGGGGCCGCGTACCCGCCGCGGTCGCGCGGCTCGAGGCGGGCGATGATCTCGTCGGCCTGCTCGCGCGGGGTGCCGGAGACCGCCGCCGAGGGATGCAGGCGCGCGGCGACGTCCAGGCTCGTCACCCCCTCGTGCAGGCGGGCCGAGACGTCCGAAGCGAGGTGCTCGAGCCCCGGCAGGCGCAGCACGAACGGCTCCGCGGAGACCTCGATCTCCGCGGCGAGGTCCTCGAGCCGCTCGACCACGGAGTCCACCGCATAGGCGTGCTCGGAGCGCTCCTTGCGATCGGCGCGGAACGCCCGACGGTCCGCCTCGTCGAGCTCGCCGTCGTCGTCCGCCGGCCGGGACCCTGCCAGCACGCGCGAGAAGACCCTCCCGTCCTCCGTCTGGGCGAGCATCTCCGGGCTCGCGCCGATCACGTCCTCGAGGTGGTACACCCAGGTGCTCGGGTAGGCGCGGGCGAGCCGCGTGAGCAGCAGGGCGGGGGAGAGCGGCTCCGGGGTGCGCACCGAGGTGCGCTCGGAGAGCACGACCTTCTCGGCGGCGCCGGAGCGGATCTCCTCCACGGCCTGCTGGACCAGCGCCTGGTACTCGTCGGGCGTGTGGTCCGCCTCGAGCTCGAGCGGCGCGGCCGCGGGCACGTCGACGGGGGAGGAGGGGAACAGGTCGCGCCAGGAGGCCGGCAGCTCCGGCTCCTCGTCGATCCCGACGACCGTGAGGAAGGCCTCCCCGTCGTGGACGCCGAGCAGCGCGCGCGGCACCAGCAGCGTCGAGGGGCGTTCGGAGGCGCCCGCGTAGGAGAAGGAGCCCAGCGCGATCAGGCCGCTGGTGCGCACCCGCACCTCGTCGTCGATCCGGGCGCGGGAGGCGAGGCCGCGGAAGGCGGCGCTCGCGGCCGCGAAGCGGTCCGGGCCGGTGGTGCGCACCGACCAGGCCCGGCCCACGGCCACCAGTCCCTGGCCGTGCCGCAGCCAGGCGCCGGAGACCTCCGCGGGGACATGGCCCAGCAGGTCCACCGGCTCCTCGATCCGCACGGTGCGCACGAGCGGCGTCGCGGAGGCGGGCGCGGAGAGGTCGGGAAGAGTGAGAGGAGCGGACATCCGTGTCATTATGCGACACCCCCGCGCCGCCGCGCCGTGACCCGCGTCCCGTCCCCGGATGCGTCCTGCGGAGGGGGCGAGGTGCGACCATGGTCCGGCGAGAGACCGCGGGCCCGGCACCGACCGGGCGCCTTCCCCCCACCTCCCGAGGAGCATCGCGTGAGCACAGACGGCGACAGCATCACGACGCCCCTGGTGCGCGGGCTCCTCGCGGCGCTGTCCGTGCTCGGGATCGGCCTGGCCGTGGTGGTCGTGCCGGCGCTGGCGGCGCAGGCCGCCGGCACCGCCTCGAGCGCCACCGCGCTGGACGCCGTGCTGATCGCGCTGAACGTCCTGGTGCTCGGGCACGGCGGCGGGGTCGTGCTGAGCACCGGCGTGATCGACGGGGCGGTGACGCTCACCCCCGTCGGCCTGCAGATCCTGCTCGTGCTCCTGGCCGCGCTGTCGCTGCGCCGGGTCGGCCACCGCCTCGAGCTCGTGCGCGGCGACGGCGTGCTGCGCGTCGGGGCGCTGCGGGATGCGGGCGTCTCCCTCGCCGCCTTCGGCGGGACCCATGCGATCGGTCTCGCCGTGCTCGCGGCGATCGGCCGCAGCGCCGATGCCGCGCCGATGGTGACCTCCGGCGTCGTCTCCGGGGCGCTGGTCGCCGTCGGCGGCGGACTGATCGGCCTGCTGTGGTCGCTGCGGCGCGAGCCCACCACGGCGGTGCCGGGCGTGCGGGTGCTCGAGCTGCTGCCCGCCCCCTACGGCGCGGTCGCCCGCTCCGCGCTGCTGGCGGTGCTGGGCCTGTTCGGCGCCGGGATGCTGCTGGTGCTGGTCCTGATGCTCACGCACGTGCCGGCCCAGTCCGCGCTCTTCGACCAGCTCGACCCCGGGATCGTCGGCGGCCTGGTGCTCACGCTGCTGCAGCTCGCGCTGCTGCCGCTGCTGGCTGTGTGGGCGCTGGTGGTGCTGCTGGGCGGCACGGTCGTGGTGGGCACCTCCACCGGGATCTCCCTCGGCGAGGTCCAGACCGGCGTGCTGCCGGCCCTCCCGATCCTCGGTGCGCTGCCCGAGCCGGGCGACCTGCCGGGAGCGACCTGGGCGCTGATGCTGGTGCCCGCGCTCGCCGTCGGCCTCGGCGCCGTCTCCCTGGTGCGGGACGTGGCCGAGCTCGAGCGGCGCGAGCAGATCACGGCCTGGATCACCTACCCGGTCGTGGTGGTCGTCGCGGTGCTGCTGCTCGCCGGGCTCACCACCGGCGGGATCGGCGACGGCCGCCTGGTGCACCTCGGCCCCGCCATGGGCACCCTCGTGCTGCCGCTGCTGGGCGTGGTCGTGCTCGCGACCGGGCTCGTGCTCGCCGTCCTCGCCACGGACCTCGTGCCGTGGACGCGGCGCACCATCGCCTCCCTGCGCGAGCGCGTGGACGCCGCCGAGTCCGAGGAGCGCGGAGAGGGCGCCGACGGCGCGAGGGACGAGGTCGCGGACACGGCCGACGACGAGCACTCGTCGGACCTGAACGCCCGGGACGAGGGCGCCGAGGACCGCGACGATCAGTACGAGGATCTCGACCGCGACCGGGAACGGAACGCCTCGAGCGCGGACGACGCGGACGAGGACCCGTTCAGCCCCCGAGCAGGCCGCTGAGCCAGTCGACCATCGACCCCTGCGCCTCGGAGTCGCAGGCGGTGCGCGACTGCTCCGTGATCGCCGAGGCGCGGCACTCCTCGAGCTCGGCGAGCGGGCCGTAGAAGAGGGTGCTCAGCAGCGCCCCGGAGATGATCATCAGCGTCGCCGGGACGCCGAGCAGACCCCCGATCACCACCATCGACCAGCGCCGGTCCTTCACCGACTGGACGATCACCGGCACCAGCAGCACGAGCGCGACCAGCCCGGTCACCCCCGCCAGCAGCGAGAGCGGCAGCGGCATCATCATCAGCAGCCACGAGGCGAGCAGCGCGATCGCGAGCGCGCCCACCCGGCGGCGATGGCGCCTCTCCGGGGTGACGTCGGAGCGCGGGGACGAGTCGGGATCGCTGTTCACCCCACCCATTGTGCCGTGCCCGCGGAAGACGCTGTCAGCCGGCCGGCGTGACGGCGTCCCGCACCGCCGCCGCGGCGGGCCCCTGGCTCCACCGCCGCCGCGGGCCCCTGCCCCCGGCCCCGCCGTCTCAGCGGGCCCCGGCCGCACCGCGCACTACCCTGGGACGGTGACCCGCACCCCTGTCGTCGTCCTGATCTCCGGCACCGGCTCTAACCTCGCCGCCCTCCTCGCCGCCGCGGCGGAGGAGCAGTGCCCCTACGAGGTGGTCGCCGTCCTCGCCGACCGCGAGGCCTCCGGCCTCGAGCACGCCCGCGCCGCCGGCATCCCCACCGAGGTGGTGGCCCTGCGCGACCACCCCGACCGCGCCGCCTGGGACCGCGCCCTCACCGCCGCCGTCGCCGCCCACGACCCGCAGCTCGTGGTGCTCGCCGGATTCATGAAGCTCGTCGGCCCCCCGCTGCTCGAGTCCTTCGGCGGCCGGATCATCAACACCCACCCCGCCCTGCTGCCCGCCTTCCCCGGCGCCCACGGCGTGCGCGACGCCCTCGCCCACGGCGTGAAGGTCACCGGCTGCAGCGTGATCGAGGTCGACGCGGGCGTGGACACCGGGCGGATCCTCGCCCAGCGCGCCGTGGACGTGCTCGAGGAGGATACCGAGGAGGCCCTCCACGAGCGGATCAAGGCCGTCGAGCAGCCGCTGCTGGTCGAGGTCGTGCGACGCCTCACCGCCGCCCGCTGACGCCTCCGGCCCGCCCCGTCCCGGCGGAAGCACGCGGCACCGTTCCGCTCCCGCCCGCCGGGACCCGCGCCCCGTCTCGTCGATGCCCGCCGGGGTCGGGGACGGGCGCGCGGACCGCTAGGCTGGGCCCCACACGACTGGCGCAGGTGGGGGACCACCGGGGAGTGTTGTGACGTCGGGGGCATCGACCGCCTGGGTGCCCTCCGCAAGCAGATCCGAACAGGAGCACGCCACGTGAGCACCGCAGAACGCCGCCCGATCCGCCGAGCCCTCCTCTCCGTCTTCGACAAGACCGGCATCGTCGACCTCGCCCGCACCCTCGCCGAGCAGGGCGCGGAGATCGTCTCTACCGGCTCCACCGCCTCCACGATCCGCGACGCCGGCATCGCCGTGACCGAGGTCGAGACCGTCACCGGCTTCCCTGAGATGCTCGACGGCCGCGTCAAGACCCTCCACCCGCGCGTGCACGGCGGGATCCTCGCCGACCAGCGCCTGGAGTCCCACCGCGACCAGCTCGCCGAGCACGACATCGCCCCCTTCGACCTCGTGGTCGTGAACCTCTACCCCTTCGCCGAGACCGTCGCCGCCGGCGGCAGCTTCGCCGAGATCATCGAGAAGATCGACGTGGGCGGCCCGACCATGGTGCGCGGCGCCGCGAAGAACTTCGCCTCCGTCGCCGTGGTCGTGGACCCCGAGGGCTACCCGATCGCGGCCGAGGCCGCGGAGGAGGGCGGCTTCACCCTCGCCGAGCGCCAGGAGCTCGCCACCATCGCCTTCACCCGCACCGCCGAGTACGACGAGGCGATCAGCGACTGGATGCTCGGCCAGCTCGCCGAGGACGACGCGTCCGCCGAGCCCGAGGTCGAGGCCGACGACGTCGAGATCCCCTCGATCCTCGACCTCTCCGACGCGGACGCCGCAGAGCTCGGCATCACCGCGACCCTCCGCTACGGCGAGAACCCCCACCAGAGGGCCCGGCTCGCCGTCACCGACGAGACCGTCCCCGGGATCGCGGGCGCCGAGCAGCTCGGCGGCAAGGCCATGAGCTACAACAACTACGTCGACGCCGACGCCGCGGTGCGCGCCGCCCACGACCACGCTCGCCCCGCCGTCGCCGTGGTCAAGCACAACAACCCCTGCGGCGTCGCCGTGGTCGACGAGGGCCAGGACATCGCCCTCGCCCACGCCCGCGCCCACGGCACCGACCCCGTCTCCGCCTACGGCGGCGTGATCGCCGCGAACCGCACGGTCACCTTCACCATGGCCCAGCAGGTCAAGCCGATCTTCACCGAGGTGATCCTCGCCCCCGGCTACGAGGACGAGGCCCTCGAGCTGCTGCGCACCAAGAAGAACCTCCGCATCCTGAAGCTCGAGGGGGAGTACTCCCGCGGCGTCGAGATGCGCGAGATCTGGGGCGGCATGCTGATCCAGGACGCGGACCGCATCGACGCAGGCGGCGACGCCCCCGCCGGCTGGACGCTCGCCGCGGGCGAGGCGGCCGACGAGGCGACCCTCGCCGACCTCGAGTTCGCCTGGCGCGCGGTGCGCGCCGTGAAGTCCAACGCGATCCTGCTGGCCGCGGACGGCGCCGCCGTCGGCATCGGGATGGGCCAGGTCAACCGCCTGGACTCCTGCCGCCTGGCCGTCTCCCGCGCCAACACCCTCGGCGAGCACGCCGAGGGCGAGGCCGCGCCGGAGCGGGCCCGCGGCGCGGTCGCCGCGTCGGACGCCTTCTTCCCCTTCGCCGATGGGGTGCAGATCCTGCTGGACGCCGGGGTGCGGGCGATCGTCCAGCCCGGCGGCTCGATCCGCGACGACGAGGTGATCGAGGCGTGCCGTGCCGCGGGCGTCACGCTCTACCTCACCGGCACCCGCCACTTCGCCCACTGACCGCCCGGCACCGCCCGTCCGCGCCTCCCGGCCCGGCCAGGCGGCGCCGCCCCGCCCTGCCCGCGTCGGCCTGCGCCGATCCCGGGCAGGGCTCCCCGATGGCGGAGGACCTCTGTTCACCTCCGGTCCATCCGTGACCTCTAAGCTTGGGCGCATCCACCAGCGAGCGCCGAAGGAGTGACCGTGAAGATCCCCGACAACCAGAGCCTGCGCGAGTACATCGAGCACCTGCGCGAGGAGGGGTACTCGGTCAAGGACGGCCACACCCCGGACCCGGACCTGATCGACCCGCAGGGGAACCCGGTCTACACCTGGCAGGAGGGGTACCCGTACGAGACCCGGATGGACCGGGAGGAGTACGAGCTGCAGAAGTACCAGCTCCAGGTCGAGCTGCTGAAGTTCCAGTACTGGCTCGAGGACAACGACCAGAAGGCCGTCATCATCTTCGAGGGGCGCGACGCGGCCGGCAAGGGCGGCACGATCAAGCGCTTCACCGAGCACCTCAACCCCCGCACCGCCCGCGTCGTCGCGCTGAACAAGCCCAGCGACCGCGAGCGCGGCCAGTGGTACTTCCAGCGCTACGTCCAGCACCTGCCCACCGAGGGCGAGATGGTGCTCTTCGACCGCTCCTGGTACAACCGCGCCGGCGTCGAGCGGGTGATGGGCTTCGCGACCCCCGAGCAGTACGAGACCTTCATGAACCAGGTCCCCCACTTCGAGCGGATGCTGGTGGACTCCGGCATCCACCTCACCAAGTTCTGGTTCTCCGTCTCGCAGAAGGAGCAGCGCACCCGCTTCGCGATCCGGCAGCTGGACCCGGTGCGGCGCTGGAAGCTCTCCCCGATGGACCTGGAGTCGCTGGACCGCTGGGAGGCCTACACCGAGGCCAAGGAGGAGATGTTCCGCCGCACGGACAAGAAGTACGCGCCGTGGACGATCATCCGCTCCAACGACAAGAAGCGCGCCCGTCTGAACGCGATGCGCTACTTCCTCTCCCAGTTCGAGTACGAGGACAAGGACCACGAGACCGTGGGGAGCCCGGACCCGAAGCTGGTCATGCGCGGGAAGATGGAGGAGGCCGACGAGTGAGCCGCTGACGGCGCCGCTCGTGCGACGGGCCGGTCACCCCCGGGGTGACCGGCCCGTCGGCTCTCCGGTGCGGCTCAGAAGTCCAGGCGCTCCGTGGGCGGCAGCGCCACCTCGCCCGAGTCGGGCTGCTCCGGCGCGGCGGCCGGCTCCGGCTCCTCGTCGAGCGCCGGGATGGTGCCGGTGGCCGTCGCCCGGTGCGGCGAGGTCATCGAGGCGGGGGAGAGCAGCCCGGCCAGACGTGCCTCGTCCAGCAGGCCGCGCTCGAGCACCAGGTCCCGGACCGGACGGCCCGTCACCAGCGCCTCCTCCGCGACCTCCGTCGCGGCCGCGTACCCGATCACCGGCACCAGTGCCGTGACCACCCCGATCGAGCGGTGCAGATAGTCCTCCAGCACCTGCTCGTTCAGGGTGATCCCGGCGACGCAGCGGTCGGCGAGGGTGTTCATCGCCCGAGTCATGATCTGCGTGGACTCGAGGATGTTGAAGGCGATCACCGGCTCGAACACGTTCAGCTGCAGCTGACCTCCCTCGGCCGCGAAGGTCACCGAGAGATCGTTGCCGATCACCTCGTAGGCGACCTGGTTGACGACCTCCGGGATCACCGGGTTCACCTTGCCGGGCATGATCGAGCTGCCCGGCTGCACGGCCGGCAGGTTGATCTCGTGCAGGCCGGCACGCGGCCCGGAGCTCAGCAAGCGCAGGTCGTTGCAGATCTTCGAGATCTTCACCGCGATGCGCTTGAGGATCCCGGAGAACGTCACGAAGGCGCCGGTATCGCTGGTGGCCTCGACCAGATCGGCGGAGACCACGAAGGGCACCCCGGTCAGCTCGGCGAGCTCGGCCGTGGCCATCGCCGCATAGCGCGGATCAGACGTGATGCCGGTGCCGATCGCCGTCGCGCCGAGGTTGATCTCCTGGAACAGCGTCGCGGTGCGGGTGAGGCGCTGGACGTCCTCCTCGATCGTGGTGGCCCAGGCGTGGAACTCCTGGCCCACGGTCATCGGGACCGCGTCCTGCAGCTGGGTGCGACCCATCTTCAGGACGGAGGAGAACTCCTCCCCCTTGGCGCGCAGGGTGGAGATCAGGTGGTCCATCGACTCGGCCAGCGCAGGGAAGGACAGCATGATCGTCAGCCGGATCGCCGTGGGGTAGACGTCGTTGGTGGACTGGCCGAGGTTGACATGGTTGTTGGGGTGCAGCCGGTCGTACTGCCCCTTCTCGTGCCCGAGGATCTCCAGCGCGCGATTGGCGATCACCTCGTTGGCGTTCATGTTCGTGCTGGTGCCGGCCCCGCCCTGGATCATGTCCACGATGAAGTGCTCGTGGAGGGCGCCGCCGATGATCTCCTCGCAGGCGCGGTCGATCGCGGCGAAGCGCTCGTCGTCGAGCGCCCCCAGGCGATGGTTGGCGCGGGCGGCGGCACGCTTGACCTGGGCGAGGGCCTCGATCATCCGGGGGAAGTGCTGCAGCTGCACCCCCGTGATGTGGAAGTTCTCGTTCGCACGCAGGGTCTGGACGCCGTAGTAGGCATCGTCCGGGACGTCGCGGTCTCCGAGCAGGTCGTGCTCACGGCGGGTGCCGGTCGACGTCGCACCGGGGCTGGTCATCGTGGGATCCTCCGGATGTCGCTGTGGCCGACGGCTCTGCCGGCCCCTGCCAGGGTAGCGGGGCGGGGACCGTACGATGGCCGGGTGCGCGCGCCCCGATCCCCCCACACGCTCCGCGCCGCCTTCCGGCGGCAGACGGTGCTCGCCCTCGCCCTGCCCGCGCTCGCGCTGATCGTCCTGATCGGGGCGACGCTATCGGCGCCGCTGGCCGGCGTGCTCCTGGCGGCCCTGCTGCTGGTCCTCGCGCTGATGCGGGCCCTGCTGCCGGTGCGGGCGGTCGGCGCGCTCGCCGTCCGCTCCCGCGGCCTCGACGTCGCGGTGCTGCTCGCTCTCGCGCTCGGCATCGCGGTGCTGAGCACCTCGCCGAACCTCTGACCCGAAGCGCTCCGGGAGGGCCCGTCGGGGTGTGAGCTTCGTCGGCCCGCCGGCGGGAGCGGGGCCCGCCCGCGGTGTGGGACGATCGGTCCGTGCCCACCGACTCCGCCCGGCTCCATGCCGTGTTCGACCTCGCGATGAGGATCGGGGAGGGCCTGCTCACCAACGGTGCCGCCGCCTCGGAGGTCACCGCGACGGTGCTGCGGGTGACCAGCTCGTCCGGCCTGCGCAACGTCTCCGTGCAGGTCACCTTCAACGAGGTCACGATCTCCTATCTCGCCGACGAGTCCGCGACCCCGTTCACGAGGGTCCGCTCGGCAGGGGAGCGGACCCAGGACTTCGCGCGCCTGGCCGCCTTCGAGGACATCTCCCACCAGTACCTCTCCGGGGAGCTGCCGCTGGACGAGGCCCGGCACCGGGCCGCCGCGATCCCGCAGCGCCAGCCGCTGTACCGGCTCGTGCTCGTGGTCGCGGGCTTCGCGGTGATGGGCGGCGCGGCCGCGCTCAGCTTCGGCGCCGGCAGCCTCGTCGTGGTCGCCGCGACCCTCGCCGCCGGGCTGCTGATCGCGGCGGCGGAGCTGCTGGCCCGGTGGAGCATCCCGCCGTTCTACAGCCAGGCGCTCGGCGGGCTCGTCGCCGTCGCCGCCGCGATCGGGGTCAGCGCGATCGACCCCACCGAGAACTCCTCGATCGTCGTGGTCTCGTGCCTGATCGTGCAGCTCGCGGGGCTCTCCTCGATCAGCGCCGTGCAGGACGCGGTGACGGGCTGGTACATCACCGCCGCGGGACGCATGCTCGAGACGCTCATGCTCACCGTCGGCATCGTGGTGGGCGTGCGCGCCGGGCTGCTCGCGGCCGACGCGATCGGCGCGGACATCTCCGTGACCGCGTCGATGCCGCTGTCGATCACGACGGCGCTGGTGGTGCTGATCTCGGGGCTCGGCATGGGGCTCGGCTACGGCGTCGGCACCCAGACCCCGCCCCGGCTGCTGCTGATGGCCGCGCTGGTCGCCGCCGGCTCGGGCCTCGTCTCGCACCTGATCGCCGGGACGCTGCACGACCGCACCGTCGCCGTCGGCGTCGCCGCCTTCCTCACCGGCCTGGTCGCGACCGCGCTCGCCGACCGGGTGCGCGCCCCCTCGCTCGCCTTCGTCATGGCAGGGGTGATCCCGCTGGTGCCCGGCAGCCGGATCTACCGCGGCCTGCTCGGGCTGCAGGACGACCTCTCGGTGGGCATCTCCGAGCTGCTCGAGGCGGCGCAGATCGCGATCGCGATCGCCGCGGGCGTGGTGCTCGGCCAGCTCATCTCCTCGCGGATCATGCCCTACTTCCGCCGCAGCGGCATCGCCTACACCCCGGCGATCTCCTCGCCCTTCACCACCTTGCGCCGTCGCCGCCTCTCGCTCGGGACGCGGTCGATGCGGCGCCGTCGCGGCACTGCGGTGATCGAGCCGTCTACGATGACCGGAGAGATGACGGCGCTGTCACCGGCTCTGTTCGAGGACGCGGACCTGCTCGACGACCTCGAGCCCCCCGCGGATCTCGTGGACCGCGACCGCGGGGAGCGCCGCGACGAGGACGAGGAGGTCCCATGACCGAGAACGCACTGCTGGCCGTCGCCGGCTACTCCACCAGCGGCACCGGACGCGGCCGCGGCATCGAGCTGCTGGCCCTGCGGTCCGACGAGCAGGGCCTCGCCGTCGAGCGTCGTGCCGCCGTCGACCTGCCCGACCCCTCCTTCGTGCTGTGGAGCGAGGACGGCACCCTGCTGCACGCGGTGCTCGAGACCGAGCCGACGCGGGTGGTCACCCTGCGCGTGGACGAGGACGGAGCACGGGCGGAGGTCGTCGCGGACCTCGCGCTGGACGGGGCGGGCGGCTGCCACCTCGCCCACGGCAGCGACGGCCGCTCCCTCGTGATCGCCCAGTACGGCTCCGGCTCCGTGGCGACGGTGGGCCTGGACGAGGAGGGCCTGCCCACCGCGCAGATCGACCTCGACGACCACCACGAGCTGATCGACGGCATCGCGGAGACGGCGCCGCACCCGCACCAGGTCGTGGCGCTGCCCGGCACGGAGGCCCTCGCCGTCCCCGACCTCGGCCTGGACCGCGTGATGCTGTACCGCCAGGGCGCCGGCGGCATGATCGACATCGCTGGGGAGATCTCGCTGAGCCGGGGGAACGGGCCGCGCCATCTCGTGGCCGACCACGAGTCCGAGCAGATCCACATCGCCTGCGAGCTCTCCGGCATGGTCGCCACCGCCGTGCGGGCCCACGAGGCCTCGCCCCGCTCCGTCCCCGCCGTCATGCCGCAGGCGCCGCGCCGCTGGGCCGTGCGCTCGATGATGCCGGCCAGCGGCAGCGAGTCCGCCGCCGCGCTCTCCCACATCGAGCTCGTCGCCGACGAGTCCGCGCTGCTGGTCGCCAACCGCGGCCCCGACACCCTCTCCCTGCTCTCCCTCGACGCGATGCGGCCGCAGCGCGTGGCCGAGGTCGAGGTGGGCGCGCACCCGCGTCACTTCACCCAGTGGGGCGACCTGGTGCTGGTCGCCGCGCAGGAGGGCGACCGGATCGACGTGCTGCGCCGTCGCGGCGAGGAGCTGTCTCGGGTCGGGGAGCCGATCCCCGCTCCGTCGGTCGCGTGCCTCGCGGTGCGTCCCGTGGCCTGAGGACCGCGGCCTGAGGACCGCGTCCCGGGAGCGGTCTCCCGGGGCTCCAGTGAGCGGCCCCGCACCGGACCTGTTGCCGCCGGTGGCCACGAGACGGATAGACTCACCGGCGCCCTACCGGTCGGCCGGTGGGCTCCGTCGTGCCCTCGCCCCGTCCCGGAAGGACCCTTCCCGATGACCGCTGCCGCTGACTCCCGGACCGCTCCCGCCTCGCAGGGAGCGGTGCTCTCGGCCGCACCGGAGCGCTCCGCGGCCGCCGACCGCGCCGCCGAGAGGTTCGAGCAGTCCTTCGGCTACGCGCCCGACGGCGTCTGGTCCGCGCCGGGCCGCGTCAACATCATCGGCGAGCACGTCGACTACCAGGACGGCCTCTGCCTGCCGATGGCGATCTCGCACCGCTGCTTCGCCGCCGCCGCCCGCACCCCCACCTCGCGGGTGCGTCTGCGCTCCGCCCAGGACGACCTCGAGCTCGACCTCGACGCGGCCGCGCTCGAGCCCGGCGCGGTCGAGGGCTGGCCCGCCTACGTCGCCGGCGTGCTCTGGGCGCTGCGCCCCTTCATCTCCGGCGCCGTCACCCAGGGCATGGACATCCTCATCGACGGGCAGGTCCCGCTCGGCGCAGGCCTGTCCAGCTCGGCCGCGCTCGAGTGCGCCGCCGCCGAGGCGATCGAGTCGCTGCTGACCCTGGGCACCACGCCGCTGGAGCGGGTGCGCGCCGCGATCACCGCCGAGACCGACTTCGCCGGCGCCTCCACGGGCGGGCTCGACCAGTCCGCGTCGGTCCTCTCCCGCGAGGGACACGCTCTGTTCCTGGACTGCCGCGACTTCTCCACCCGCGCGGTGCCGTGGGACCTCGCCTCCCAGGGCCTCGCCCTGCTCATCACCGACACCCGTGCCGAGCACTCCCATGTCGACGGGGAGTACACGGCGCGCCGCGCCGACAGCGAGCGCGCCGCCGACTCGCTCGGCGTGCCGACGCTGCGCGACGCCGACCCGGCCCGGCTCGAGGAGCTCCTGGCGAGCATCGACGACGAGGTCGTGCGCCGCCGCGCCCGCCACGTGATCACCGAGATCCAGCGCGTGCAGGAGTTCGACGCGCTGCTCGCCGCCGGGACGGTGCGCGCGCACGTCACGGAGCTCGGCGCGCTGCTGAACGCCTCCCACGACTCGCTGCGCGAGGACTACGAGGTGACGGTCCCGCAGCTCGACCTCGCCGTGGACACCGCCCGCGAGGCCGGTGCGCACGGCGCCCGCATGACCGGCGGCGGCTTCGGCGGCTCGACCATCGCGCTGGTGGAGGCGGAGCAGGCGCAGCAGGTCGCCGAGGCGATCGCCGCCGCCTTCGAGGCCGCCGGCTTCACCGCGCCGGAGTTCTTCCTGGCCCTGCCCTCGGAGGGCGCCGGACAGGACCGCTGAGCCGCGACGCCGGAAGCACCGGCTGACGACGTCCTGCCGCCGTCGGCGCCTCCCCGCTGTCCGCGCGACGCCGTCGCCGGTGCCTCCCCGCCGCCCGTGCGGCACCGTCGTCAGCGCGTCGCGTCGCCCGGCGCGGGGGCCGCGAGCCAGTCCCGCACCCCCGCGAGGAGCCGGGAGCGGACCGGTGCGGGAGCGGCCGAGAGACGGATCGAGGAGGCGGCGAGGTCGGCGAGCTCGGCGTCGTCCAGCCCGATCCGCCGCGCGGTCTCGTACTGGTCCAGCAGCCGGGAGCCGAACAGCAGCGGGTCGTCGGCGCCGAGCGCGATCTGCGCCCCGGCCTCGATCAGCCGGCGCAGCGGCACGTCCTCGGCGTGCTCGAGCACCCCGAGGGAGGCGTTCGAGGCCGGGCAGAGCTCGAACCCGATCCCGGCTGCCACCACCTGCTCCAGCAGCTGCGGGTCCTCGGCGGCGCGCACCCCGTGGCCCAGCCTGTCCGGACGCAGGTGCTCGACGACCTCCCGCACGTGCGCGGGCCCCAGCAGCTCCCCGCCGTGCGGCACCGACAGCAGCCCGGCCTCCCGCGCGATGCGGAAGGCGGGGGCGAAGTCCTCGGTGTCACCGCGCCGCTCGTCGTTGGAGAGCCCGAAGCCGATCACCCGGCCGGCGCTGCGCGCAGCGAGCCGGGCCAGGGTGCGCGCGTCCAGCGGATGCCGGGTGCGGGAGGCGGCCACCACGATCCCGACGCTGACCCCGGTCTCCGTCTCGGAGCGCTCGGCCTGGTCCAGGACGATCTCGACGGCGGGGGTGATCCCGCCGACGAAGGGCGCATAGCTGGTCGGGTCCACCTGCAGCTCGAGCCGGCCCGAGCCCTCGGCGGCGTCGTCCTCCACCGCCTCGTGGAGCAGGCGCCGCATCGCCGACTCCGAGTCGACGACCGCGCGGGCGGTGTCGTACTGGCGCTGGAAGCGGAACCATCCGCGCCGGTCGGCCTCGACCTGCAGCGCCACATCGTCGATGAGGGAGCGGGGCAGTCGCATGCCCCGCTCCGCGGCCAGCTCCCACAGCGTCGTCGGACGCATCGAGCCCGTGAAGTGCAGGTGCAGATGCGCCTTGGGCAGGGTCCGCAGGTCGCGGCCCGATCCGGCGGGGGAGGGGCTCATCCCGCCAGGAGCGCGGCCACCCGGTCGATGCCCTCGACGATGTCCTCGTCCCCGAGGGCGTAGGAGAAGCGCAGGTGGCCGGGGGCGCCGAAGGCCTCGCCCGGCACGGCGGCGACCTCCGCCTCCTCGAGGATCACGGTCGCGAGCTCGGTCGAGGTGATCACCTTCCGGCCGCGGATCTCCCGGCCCAGCAGCTGCGAGACGTCGGGGAAGACGTAGAACGCGCCGGTGGGCGTCGGCACGGTGAAGCCGTCGATCGCGGAGAGCTTCTCGACGATCAGCTGCCGACGCCGGTCGAAGGCGAGGCGCATCTCCTCGACGGGCTCCTTCGGCCCCGTCAGCGCCGCGAGCGCCGCCCGCTGGGCGATGTTGTTGACGTGGGAGGTGAGATGGGACTGCAGGTTCGAGGTCGCCTTGATGACGTCGAGGGGACCCACCATCCAGCCCACTCGCCAGCCGGTCATCGCGAAGGACTTCGCCACGCCGCCGAGCAGGATCGTGGTGTCGGCGAGCTCGGGGACGGCCTTCAGCACCGAGGTGAAGGGCATGTCGCCGTAGGTGAGGGACTGGTAGATCTCGTCGGTGATCACCCACAGCCCGTGCTCGAGCGCCCAGCGGCCGATCTCCTCGACCTGCTCGGGGGAGAGCACCGCGCCGGTCGGGTTCGAGGGGGAGCACAGCACCAGGGCTCGGGTGCGGTCGGTGCGGGCGGCCTCGAGCTGCGCGACCGTGGGGACGTAGCCCTGGTCGGCGCCGGCCAGGACGGGGACCTCGGCCGCGCCGGACTGGCGGATCGCCTCGGGGTAGGTGGTCCAGTACGGGGCGGGCAGCAGCACCTCGTCCCCCGGGTCCAGCACGGTCGCGAAGGCCTGGAACACGGCCTGCTTGCCGCCGTTGGTCACCAGCACCTGGGCCGGTTCGATCTCGAGCGACGTCGTGGCCGAGACCGACGCGGCGAGGGCCTCGCGCAGCTCGGGCAGGCCGGCGGTCGCGGAGTAGCGGTGGTTGCGCGGATCGCGCGCGGCCTCCACGGCGGCGTCCACGATGTGCGCGGGGGTGGGGAAGTCCGGCTCTCCGGCGCCGAAGCCGATGACGGGTCGACCGGCGGCCTTGAGCGCCTTGGCGGTCGCGTCGACCGCGAGGGTCGCGGAGGGCTCGATCGCGCCGATGCGCTGCGAGATGCGGGAACGGGAGGCGGGAGTGCGTGCGTCGTCGGTGGTCACCCGACTATCGTGGCAGAGCTCGCCCCGCGCCGCCAGGATGGACGTCCCTCGGGAACGGGGGCGCGCCGGGACTCCCCGAGGCGCCGGAATGTGACGTGATCCGGGTCGATTCGCACGAGTCCCCATCGGCTTGTATGCTGGTCGCTGGTCAGAATCGCTCAGGCTTCTCCGGGCACGTCCCGGGACCGGGCGAGACGACCGCGCGGGGCTCGTCCCCGTGAAGGGCAGTGGCGCAATTGGTAGCGCAGCGGTCTCCAAAACCGCAGGTTGCAGGTTCGAGCCCTGTCTGCCCTGCCGGTCCGGCCGGGGTCACCCGGCCGGATGCGGATGACCTCGACGAGATCGGATAGCTCCCTGTGAACTCCAGCCAGAACGCCCCGTCGGCACCGCGCACCGGTGACGTCCAGGGCTCCGGGTCGAAGAACCCGTTCCTGGCCGTCGGTCTGTTCATCCGTCAGGTGATCGCCGAGCTGCGCAAGGTGGTCGTCCCCAGCAGGCGCGAGCTGGTCCTGTACTCGATCACGGTGCTGCTGTTCGTCGCCTTCATGATCCTGCTGATCTTCGGGCTCGACGCGGCCTTCAGCTGGATCTCGCGGATCGCCTTCACGGTCCCCGACGTGTGAGCGGGCGCCTGATCCGCACCTCGCACAGCCCTGTGACCGACCAGTCCACCGCAGCCAGGAAGGCAGGTTCCCGCCGATGAGCGAGACGACCTCTACCCCCGACGAGTCCTTCGACGACGTCGACGACACCCTCTCCTTCTCCGCCTCGGCCCCGACCGGCCATGCCGCGGGCGAGGACGTCGCCGCCGAGGAGACCGCGGCCGAGGACGCCGAGCTCGACGTGGAGCTCTCCGACGACGACGCGCCGGCCGGGGACGAGAGCGCCGAGGCGCCCGTCGACGAGGCCGACGAGCCTGCCGACACCGACGACTCCGACGAGCCTGCCGACACCGACGAGTCGGCCGACGCCGACGAGGCCCCGGCCGCCGAGGACGCCCCCGCGGCCGAGGAGCCCGAGGAGGACCCGGTCCAGCAGCTGCGCATGCACCTGCGCTCCGCGCTCGGCGAGTGGTACGTCATCCACTCCTACTCCGGGCACGAGAACCGCGTGAAGACCCAGCTCGCCACGCGCACCGAGACCATGGACATGGAGGAGTTCATCTTCGAGGTCCAGGTCCCGATGGAGGACGCGACCGAGGTCAAGAACGGCCAGAAGAAGATCGTCCGCCGCGTGCGCATCCCCGGCTACGTGCTGGTGCGCATGGACCTGACCACCGAGTCCTGGCGCGTCGTGCGCGACACCCCCGGCGTGACCGGCTTCGTCGGCAACGCGACCGAGCCCACCCCGCTCACCTTCGACGAGATCTTCTCGATGCTCGCGCCGTCCGTCGGCCTGCCCGAGAAGAAGCGCTCCTCCGGCTCGTCCGGCTCCTCCTCGAAGCCCGCGGCCGCGCAGAAGGTCCCCGACTTCCAGGTCGGCGAGTCCGTCACCGTCATGGACGGCCCCTTCGAGACCATGCCGGCCACGATCTCCGAGATCCACGCCGAGGCCCAGAAGCTGCAGGTGCTCGTGTCGATCTTCGGCCGCGAGACCCCGGTCGAGCTCGGCTTCGACCAGGTCGCCAAGATCTGAGCAGCCCGGTCCGCCTCGTGCGGGCCCTCGGACGCGCGGCCCCTCGCCCGCGTCCGCCCCGAATCCCCGCGGCGCGCCCGGCTCCGGCCGGACGGGCTCCCCGGTGGGGAGTACGACCGAGATCACGCCTGATCGAGGTCGACGCCGCCGCGACGTGCAGGTAACGTCGCATCCCGGATCCGTGCCCCTCGGGGCGCGGCTCCTGCAGTGGGAGGAGCGCGTGATGAGCTCCGCCCGGACCACACCACAGTAAGGAAGAGCAATGGCTCCCAAGAAGAAGATCGCGAGCATCATCAAGCTCCAGATCCAGGCCGGCCAGGCCACCCCTGCGCCGCCCGTGGGTCCCGCGCTCGGCGCTGCCGGCGTGAACATGATGGAGTTCGTGAAGGCCTACAACGATCGCACTGCCGATCAGCGTGGCAACATCATCCCCGTCGAGATCACGGTCTACGAGGACCGCTCGTTCACCTTCATCACGAAGACCCCGCCGGCGGCGGAGCTCATCAAGAAGGCCGCCGGCCTCCAGAAGGGCTCGGCCGTCCCGCACACCGACAAGGTCGGCAAGATCACCCAGGCTCAGGTCCGCGAGATCGCGGAGACCAAGATGCCTGATCTGAACGCGAACGACATCGAGGCCGCGGCGAAGATCGTCGAGGGCACCGCTCGTTCCATGGGCATCACGGTGGAGGGCTGAGAACGATGGCATTCCGTAGCAAGGCTTACAAGAACGGCGCCGCTCTGATCGAAGAGGGCCGCACCTACTCCCCGCTGGACGCCCTGCGCCTCGCGCAGAAGTCCAGCCCGGCGAAGTTCGACGCCTCCGTCGAGGTCTCGATGCGTCTCGGCGTCGACCCCCGCAAGGCGGACCAGATGGTGCGCGGCACCGTCAACCTGCCCAACGGCACCGGCAAGACCGCGCGCGTCATCGTCTTCGCGTCCGGCGCGCAGGCCGAGGCCGCTCTCGCGGCGGGCGCCGACGAGGTCGGCGACGACGACCTGATCGAGAAGGTCGCCGGCGGCTGGACCGACTTCGACGCGGCCGTTGCCACCCCGAACCTGATGGGCAAGGTCGGCAAGCTGGGCCGCGTGCTCGGCCCCCGCGGCCTCATGCCGAACCCCAAGACCGGCACCGTGACCATGGACGTCACCAAGGCCGTGAACGACATCAAGGGCGGCAAGATCGAGTTCCGCACCGACCGTGCGGCGAACCTGCACTACATCGTCGGCAAGGTCTCCTTCACCGACAAGCAGCTCGTCGAGAACTACGTCGCGGCGCTGGACGAGATCCTCCGTCTCAAGCCGTCCGCGTCCAAGGGGCGCTACATCACGAAGATCACCGTGTCCACCACCATGGGCCCCGGCATCCCGGTCGACGTGAACCGCACCCGCAACCTCCTCGAGGACACCGACGAGGCCTGAGCCTCCTCGAATCCTCGCATCTCGGCGCCCCGCCCACCGCTCAGGTGGGCGGGGCGCCGTGCTGTGCGGGACGCATCGCCACTGGCAGGGAGTTGTTCGACGCCCGGTACCGCTTTGCTGGTACGTCCCGTCGAACAAATGCGCGGGGCCGCCCCGGTTGTCGGGTTGTTCGACGTCCGGTACCGCTTCACTGGTACCTCCCGTCGATCAAGTCAGTCACCGGCCACGTCGCGGGGCGCATCGCCGCCGGCAAGGGAGTTGATCGACGTCCGGTACCGCTTCGCTGGTACTTCTCGTCGAACAAGTGCGCCGAGGGCTGCGCGGTCCGGAGATCCGGTGCCGCTGGGGGAGAGAACGCAGAGGGCTGAGCATCGGGTGAACCCGGTCCCGCAGTGGGCAGGACGACGGCCTCCCGCCGCCGGGCGCCTCGAGCCGCGCAGCTCTCGGCGCCCGCCGCCCACCACCCGGCGCCCGCCGCTCGTCGCCGAACTGTGACGGAGACCGCCGCCCGCACCGTGGCGCGCACACCCGTCCCTGCACTACTCTGGACCTACCGAAGACCGCCGGTCGTCGCCCTCCACCCGGAGAGCGACCGAAGAAGTCCCCACGGGACGGCCTGCGCAGGTGAACGAACGCGACCCGCACGGTCGCGCCCTCCGAGGAGCAGCTGCTCCCGGGGAGCCGGATCGTGCGTGCTGGCCTCGACACCTGCGTGTCGAGGCCTTTTTCCGTTCCAGGGCCCTTCACCCGGTGGCGAGAGACCTCTGGAAGGAGGGCCATGGCGAATCCCGAGAAGGTGGACGCCGTCGCGGAGATCGCGGACATGTTCCGTGAGTCCGACGCCGCCGTCATCACCGAGTATCGCGGGCTCAGCGTGGGGGAGCTCAAGGAGCTCCGTCGTGCGCTGGGTTCCGAGACGACCTACGCCGTGGTGAAGAACACGCTCACGGAGATCGCCGCCCGCGAGGCCGGCATCGACGTGTTCGACGGCACGCTCAGCGGGCCGACCGCGATCGCCTTCATCAAGGGCGAGCCGGTGGAGCCTGCGAAGGCTCTGCGTGACTTCGCCAAGACCCACGAGAACCTCGTGGTCAAGTCCGGCTACTTCGAGGGCAAGCTGCTCTCGCAGGAGGACGTCCAGAAGCTCGCGGACCTCGAGTCCCGCGAGGTCCTGCTGGCCAAGGCCGCCGGCGCCATGAAGGCGTCGATGTCCAAGGCCGCCGCAGTGTTCGCTGCACCGCTGTCCAAGACGGCGCGCACCGTGGACGCGCTGCGGGCCAAGCAGGAAGCCGCCTGAGCCTCCCGGCTCACCGGCTTCCGCACCACAGCCACAGCGCTGTCCCCCGGCTGCCCCGTCGGAGCATCCGGATCGCAAGACCCGGCGCGTGAGCGCCGCTCAACACCGCAGGGACGCAGGTCCCGCCTACAGGAAGGAACGCCCTCATGGCGAAGCTCAGCAACGACGAGCTCATCGAAGCTTTCAAGGAGATGTCCCTCATCGAGCTCTCCGAGTTCGTGAAGCAGTTCGAGGACGTCTTCGACGTCACCGCCGCCGCCCCCGTGGCCGTCGCCGGTGCCGCTCCCGCCGCCGGTGGTGGCGAGGCCGCCGCCGAGGAGGAGAAGACCGAGTTCGACGTCATCCTCGAGTCGGCCGGCTCCGCGAAGATCGCCGTCATCAAGGAGGTGCGCGGCCTGACCTCCCTCGGTCTGAAGGAGGCCAAGGCGCTCGTCGACGAGGCCCCCAAGCCCGTCCTCGAGGGTGTCAAGCAGGAGGACGCCGAGGCCGCCAAGGCGAAGCTCGAGGAGGCCGGCGCGACCGTCTCCGTCAAGTGATCTCCGGCGCACGCCCCGGCGTGCGCCTCACCTGACGGCAGTCGCACTGCCCCTGGAAGGGCCGTCCCGCATCGCGCGGGGCGGCCCTTCCGCATGTCCGCAGCGGGGGAGCGGCGCGCACGGGCACAATCCGGGCCCGCGCTCGGCCGGCTCTCGACCCTGCGGCATCGGGGCGCAGCGCCGGCACGATCCCTGCGCGAGGCTCCGAGGATCCGCCTCTGACATGGCCCGACACCCCGCCACGGGCCCCGTCTGCTTGACTGCGGGACGATTTCCGTCCACAATTTTTCCCGTACGGGGCTGATCCTGCCGCATGCGCCCGGTGTGAGGACACCGCCGGGCCGGTCGAGACAGACGGGCAGGACGCGCCGACGAGAACCCCGCGCCAGGCATATAGCGGCCGACGCGGATGGAGGAGCCCTTCCGGGGGCCTTGTCTCCATCCGCGATTTTGTGTATGCTCGGTCCTTGCGCTGCGCGTCTCCCGTGGGTTCCGTCGATTGACCTCGACGCCGTTCTCTCCACTTCCTGACGGGTGTTCGCCGCGCCTGGGATTCCGTCATCGGCCTGTGGAAGGACCCCCCTTTGGCTGCCTCGAGCACCGATCGCACCACCGACATCGCACTTCGCACCGCCTCCCCTCGCGTCACCTTCGCGAAGCTCGGCGACCCTCTCGAGGTCCCGGATCTGCTGAGTCTGCAGACCACCTCGTTCGACTGGTTGCTGGGCAACGAGCGCTGGCAGGAGCGTGCGGCCGAGGCCGCCGCCGCCGGCCGTGAGGACGTGCCGCAGACCTCCGGTCTCGCGGACATCCTCGAGGAGATCTCCCCGATCGAGGACTTCGCCGGCAACATGTCGCTGTCGTTCCGCGACCACACCTTCGACGACCCGAAGTACACGGTCGAGGAGTGCAAGGAGAAGGACCTCACCTACGCGGCTCCGCTGTACGTCATCGCGGAGTTCATGAACAACGAGACCGGCGAGATCAAGACCCAGACGGTCTTCATGGGCGAGTTCCCGCTCATGACCGACAAGGGCACCTTCATCATCAACGGCACCGAGCGCGTCGTCGTCTCGCAGCTCGTCCGCTCACCGGGCGTGTACTTCGAGGAGTCGATCGACAAGACCTCGGACAAGCACATCTTCTCCGCCAAGGTCATCCCCTCGCGCGGCGCCTGGCTCGAGTTCGAGGTCGACAAGCGCGACCAGGTCGGCGTGCGCATCGACCGCAAGCGCAAGCAGTCCGTCACGACCCTGCTGCAGGCCCTCGGCATGTCCCACAGCGACATCCTCGAGGAGTTCGGCGAGTTCGAGTCGATGCGCTCCACCCTCGAGAAGGACCGCATCGCCTCCCAGGACGAGGCCCTCATCGACATCTACCGCAAGCAGCGTCCGGGCGAGCCGCCCACGCGCGATGCGGGCGAGGCGATGCTGAACAACCTCTACTTCAACGCCAAGCGCTACGACCTGGCGAAGGTCGGCCGCTACAAGATCGGCAAGAAGCTCGGCCTCGAGGGCAGCCTCTCCGAGTCGACCCTGCGCCTGCAGGACATCGTCGCGACCATCAAGTACATCGTCGCCCTGCACGACGGCGTCTCCGAGTACACGAGCGTCGACGACCGTCCGGTGCGCGTCGAGACCGACGACATCGACCACTTCGGCAACCGTCGCATCCGCGCCGTCGGCGAGCTGATCCAGAACCAGGTCCGCACGGGCCTGTCCCGCATGGAGCGCGTCGTCCGCGAGCGCATGACCACGCAGGACGTCGAGGCGATCACCCCGCTGACGCTGATCAACATCCGTCCGGTCACCGCGGCGATCAAGGAGTTCTTCGGAACCTCCCAGCTCTCGCAGTTCATGGACCAGAACAACCCGCTGTCGGGCCTGACCCACAAGCGTCGCCTCTCGGCGCTGGGCCCGGGCGGCCTCTCCCGCGACCGTGCGGGCATGGAGGTCCGTGACGTCCACCCGAGCCACTACGGCCGCATGTGCCCGATCGAGACCCCCGAGGGCCCGAACATCGGCCTGATCGGCTCGCTGGCGACCTTCGCCCGCATCAACCCCTTCGGCTTCGTGGAGACCCCGTACCGCAAGGTCGTCGACTCCGTGGTGACCGACGAGATCGTCTACCTCACCGCGGACGACGAGGATCGCCACATCATCGCCCAGGCGAACGCGAAGATCGACGAGGACGGCCACTTCCTCGCCGACGAGGTGCTCGTGCGCCTCCCCGGCGGCGAGCCCGACCTCGTGCCGATCTCGGACGTGCACTACATGGACGTCTCCGCACGTCAGATGGTCTCCGTCGCGACCGCGATGATCCCCTTCCTCGAGCACGACGACGCCAACCGTGCGCTCATGGGCTCGAACATGCAGCGCCAGGCCGTGCCGCTGCTCCGCTCCGAGATGCCGCTGGTCGGCACCGGCATGGAGCGTCGCGCCGCGGTGGACGCGGGCGACGTCGTCGTCGCGCAGAAGGGCGGCGTCATCGAGGAGCTCTCGGCGGACCTCATCATGGTCATGGCCGACGACGGCACCCGTCAGACCTACCCGATCGGGAAGTTCCAGCGCTCCAACGCCGGCAACTCCTACAACCAGCGCGTCCTCTTCGACGAGGGCGACCGCGTCGAGGCCGGCTCCATCCTGGCCGACGGCCCCTCGACCGACCAGGGCGAGCTCGCCATCGGCAAGAACCTGCTGGTCGCGTTCATGTCCTGGGAGGGTCACAACTACGAGGACGGCATCATCCTGTCCTCGCGCATGGTCCAGGACGACGTCCTCACCTCGATCCACATCGAGGAGCACGAGGTCGACGCCCGCGACACCAAGCTCGGCAAGGAGGAGATCACCCGGGACATCCCGAACGTCGGCGACGACGTGCTGGCCGATCTCGACGAGCGCGGCATCATCCGCATCGGCGCCGAGGTCGAGCCGGGCGACATCCTGGTCGGCAAGGTGACGCCGAAGGGCGAGACCGAGCTGACCCCGGAGGAGCGCCTGCTGCGCGCGATCTTCGGCGAGAAGGCCCGTGAGGTGCGCGACACCTCGCTGCGCGTCCCGCACGGCGAGTCCGGCACCGTCATCGGCGTGCGCGTCTTCACCGACGACGAGGACGGGGACATCCTCCCCACCGGCGTCAACGAGATGGTCCGCGTCTACGTGGCCCAGAAGCGCAAGATCACCGACGGCGACAAGCTCGCCGGCCGTCACGGCAACAAGGGCGTCATCGCGAAGATCCTGCCGGTCGAGGACATGCCGTTCCTGGAGGACGGCACCCCGATCGACATCATCCTCAACCCGATGGGCGTGCCCGGCCGAATGAACATCGGCCAGGTCATGGAGACCCACCTCGGCTGGGTCGCGAAGTCCGGCTGGGAGCTCGATCCCGAGGACCCGACCGCCGCGGACCTGCCCGAGGCCGCGCTGCACGGCGAGCCCGGCACCCCGGTCGCGGTCCCGGTCTTCGACGGCCTCACCGCCGACGAGGTCACCGGCCTGATCGCCAACCACCTGCCCAACCGCGACGGCGAGCGGATGGTCAAGGAGAACGGCAAGGCGCGCCTGTTCGACGGCCGCTCCGGCGAGCCGTTCCCGGACCCGATCTCCGTGGGCTACATGTACATGCTGAAGCTCCACCACCTGGTGGACGACAAGCTGCACGCCCGCTCGACCGGTCCGTACTCGATGATCACGCAGCAGCCGCTGGGCGGTAAGGCCCAGTTCGGCGGCCAGCGCTTCGGCGAGATGGAGGTGTGGGCCCTGGAGGCCTACGGCGCCGCCTACGCCCTGCAGGAGCTGCTGACCATCAAGTCCGACGACATCTCGGGCCGCGTGAAGGTGTACGAGGCGATCGTCAAGGGCGAGAACATCCCCGAGCCCGGGATCCCGGAGTCCTTCCGCGTGCTGCTCAAGGAGATGCAGTCGCTGTGCCTGAACGTGGAGGTGCTGTCCAGCGACGGCACCGCCCAGGAGGTCCAGGAGAGCGACGAGGAGGTCTTCCGCGCCGCGGAGGAGCTCGGCATCGACCTGTCCCGCCGGCCCCACGAGGGCGTCGGCTCCATCGAAGAGGTCTGACGGACGGGGGACCGGGAGGTCCCGTCGGCCGCGCCGCGCCGCCGACGAGCCTTCCGGCCCCGCCCTCGACCCCCGTTCCCTCAGACACCACGACTTCCGATCGAGAGAAGGACACCTGTGCTCGACGTCAACACCTTCGATGAGCTGCGCATCGGCCTCGCGACCGCCGATGACATCCGCGGCTGGTCCCACGGCGAGGTCAAGAAGCCCGAGACCATCAACTACCGCACCCTGAAGCCCGAGATGGACGGCCTGTTCTGCGAGCGCATCTTCGGTCCCACCCGGGACTGGGAGTGCTACTGCGGCAAGTACAAGCGCGTCCGCTTCAAGGGCATCGTCTGCGAGCGCTGCGGCGTGGAGGTCACCAAGTCCTCCGTGCGCCGTGAGCGCATGGGCCACGTGGAGCTCGCGGCCCCCGTCACCCACATCTGGTACTTCAAGGGCGTGCCGAGCCGACTCGGCTACCTGCTGGACCTGGCCCCGAAGGATCTCGAGAAGATCATCTACTTCGCGGCGTACATGATCACCGACGTGGACGAGCAGGCCCGCCACGACGACATGCCCGATCTGCAGGCCCGCTTCGACCTCGAGGTCAAGGAGCTCGAGAACGAGCGCGACGCCGCGATCAACCAGCGCGCCGTCACCGCGGAGAAGGACCTCGCCCAGCTCGAGGAGGAGGGTGCCAAGGCCGACGCGAAGCGCAAGGTCCGCGACTCCTCCGAGCGCGAGCAGGCCCAGATCCGCAAGAAGTACGACGCGGAGGTCGACCGCATCACCCGCGTGTGGGAGCGCTTCAAGACTCTCAAGGTCGCCGACCTCGAGGGCGACGAGCAGCTCTACCGCGCGATGAAGCTGCGCTACGGCACCTACTTCGAGGGCGGCATGGGCGCCGAGGCGATCCAGCGCCGTCTCTCCGACTTCGACCTCGAGGCCGAGGCGGAGACGCTCCGCGAGGTCATCGCCACCGGCAAGGGGCAGAAGAAGGCCCGTGCGCTCAAGCGCCTCAAGGTCGTCTCCGCCTTCCTCACCACCACCAACTCGCCCGTCGGCATGGTGCTGGACGCGGTCCCGGTCATCCCGCCGGACCTGCGCCCGATGGTGCAGCTGGACGGCGGCCGCTTCGCGACCTCCGACCTCAACGACCTGTACCGTCGCGTGATCAACCGCAACAACCGCCTCAAGCGGCTGCTGGATCTCGGCGCCCCCGAGATCATCGTGAACAACGAGAAGCGCATGCTGCAGGAGTCGGTCGACTCGCTGTTCGACAACGGCCGTCGCGGCCGCCCGGTCACGGGCCCCGGCAACCGTCCGCTGAAGTCGCTCTCCGACATGCTCAAGGGCAAGCAGGGCCGCTTCCGCCAGAACCTGCTGGGCAAGCGCGTGGACTACTCCGCCCGCTCCGTGATCGTCAACGGCCCGCAGCTGAAGCTGCACCAGTGCGGTCTGCCCAAGGGAATGGCGCTGGAGCTGTTCAAGCCCTTCGTGATGAAGCGCCTGGTCGAGCTCAGCCACGCCCAGAACGTCAAGGCAGCCAAGCGCATGGTCGAGCGCGCCCGCCCCGAGGTCTGGGACGTGCTCGAGGAGGTCATCACCGAGCACCCGGTGCTGCTGAACCGTGCGCCGACCCTGCACCGCCTGGGCATCCAGGCCTTCGAGCCGCAGCTCGTCGAGGGCAAGGCGATCCACCTGCACCCGCTGGTGTGCGCCGCCTTCAACGCGGACTTCGACGGCGACCAGATGGCCGTGCACCTGCCGCTGTCGGCGGAGGCGCAGGCCGAGGCCCGCATCCTGATGCTGTCCTCGAACAACATCCTCAAGCCGTCCGACGGCCGTCCGGTCACCATGCCCGCGCAGGACATGATCATCGGCCTGTACCACATCACCACGGTGCGCGAGGACGTCGAGGGCGCGGGTCGCTCCTTCTCCTCCGTGGCCGAGGCGATCATGGCCTTCGACCGCGGTGAGCTGCACCTGAACGCGCCCGTCTCCCTCCGCTTCGAGGACATCGTCCCGCCGAGCGACTGGGAGGCCCCCGAGGGCTGGACCGAGGGCGACCCGATCACCCTCACCACCACCCTCGGCGCGGTGCACTTCAACGAGACGCTGCCGGAGGATTTCCCCTTCGTGCAGGGCCAGGTCGGCAAGAAGCGTCTGGGCGGGATCGTCAACGCCCTCGCCGAGCGCTACGACAAGGGCCAGGTCGCCGCGTCCCTCGACGCGCTGAAGGCCTACGGCTTCTCGTGGTCCACCCGCTCGGGCGCGTCCTTCGCACTGTCCGACGTGGTGACCCCGCCGGCCAAGGCGGAGATCATCGCGAAGCACGAGACGAAGGCCGCCCAGGTCCAGGAGAACCGCGACCTCGGCCTCATTTCCGAGTCCGAGCGCAACGCGGAGCTCATCGACATCTGGACCGAGGCGACCAACGAGGTCGACCAGGCGATGCGGGCGAACTTCGAGTCGACCAACACCATCTACCGCATGGTGGACTCCGGCGCCCGAGGCAACTGGATGCAGATCCGCCAGATCGCCGGCATGCGCGGTCTGGTCACCAACCCGAAGGGCGAGATCATCCCGCGCCCGATCCTGTCCAACTACAAGGAGGGGCTCTCGGTCCTGGAGTACTTCGTCGCCTCGCACGGCTCCCGCAAGGGCCTGGCGGACACGGCGCTGAAGACCGCCCAGTCGGGCTACCTGACCCGTCGTCTGGTGGACGTCTCCCAGGACGTCATCGTCCGCGAGGACGACTGCGGCACCACCAAGGGCCTCGTGCTCCCGATCGCGGTCGAGGAGGGCGGCGTGCTGCGCACGCACGAGCACGCGGAGTCCACGGTCTACGGCCGTGTCCTCGCGACCGCCGCGATCGGCGCCGACGGCACCGAGGCGGCGCCGGCGGGCACCGAGCTCGGCGACGTGGTCATCGAGCAGCTCGTCGAGGCGGGCGTGCGCGAGGTGAAGATCCGCTCCGTGCTGACCTGCGACTCGGCGGTGGGCACCTGCGCCCAGTGCTACGGCAAGTCGCTCGCGACCGGCCAGCTGGTCGACATCGGCGAGGCCGTCGGCATCGTCGCGGCCCAGTCCATCGGCGAGCCCGGCACGCAGCTGACCATGCGTACCTTCCACTCCGGTGGTGTGGCCAGCGCCGACGGCGACATCACACACGGTCTGCCGCGTGTGCAGGAGCTGTTCGAGGCCCGCACCCCGGCCGGCTTCGCGCCGATCTCCGAGTTCTCCGGTCGCGCCGCGATCGAGGAGAACGACAAGCAGCGCCGGATCACGGTCACGCCGGACGACGGCTCGGACGAGGTCACCTACACCGTCTCCAAGCGCGTCACCCTGCTGATCGCCGACGGCGACCACATCGAGGTCGGCCAGCAGCTCACCCAGGGCTCCGTCGATCCCAAGCAGGTGCTGCGCATCCTCGGCCCCCGCAAGGTGCAGCAGCACCTCGTGGACGAGGTCCAGAAGGTGTACATCTCCCAGGGCGTGGACATCCACGCCAAGCACATCGAGGTCATCGTGCGCCAGATGCTCCGTCGCGTGACGGTCATCGAGTCCGGCGACACCGATCTGCTGCCGGGCGACTTCGCCGAGCGCGTCACCTTCGAGCGGGAGAACCGCAGGGTCCTCTCCGAGGGCGGTCAGCCGGCCTCGGGTCGTCCGGAGCTGATGGGCATCACCAAGGCGTCGCTCGCGACCGAGTCGTGGCTCTCGGCGGCCTCCTTCCAGGAGACCACCCGGGTGCTCACCGAGGCCGCTCTGAACCGCAAGAGCGATCAGCTCATGGGGCTCAAGGAGAACGTCATCATCGGCAAGCTCATCCCGGCGGGCACCGGCCTGTCGCGGTTCCGCCGCATCGCGGTCGAGCCCACCGACGAGGCGAAGGCGCAGATGTACCAGGTGCCGGGCTACGACGAGCTGGACTTCTCCGGCTTCGGCCAGACCGGCGCGGTCAACCTCGACGACATCGACTACGCCGATCCCTTCCGCACCGACTTCCGGTGAGCGGTGCGCGGGTGCTGAGCGCCCTCTGACCGAGAACGCCGCGGGGCGGTCCCACCACACGGTGGGGCCGCCCCGCGGCGTTCCTGCGTCCTGCGGGCGTCCTGCGGAGGAAACGCCCTCCGAGGGTCCGTCGGGAGGGCGGGGGGAGTGGCCTGCGTCGCTCCGAAGAGGCCTCTGACCGGGCCCGGCGTGATGTGTCGGACGCGGAGGTTCACGAGAGGGTAAAGGCCTCGTGGGCCCCAGCCCAAAGTCCGGTTTCACCCCTTACGTCAGGTGGAGAAGAACGGAAGAGTGGCCCCCGGCAGTTCCCACGCGACCTTTCCTGCAGCACCGACCCGCGCCCGCGGGGGTGCGCGCGTGCCGGAGCTGCAGATCCCGCCCTGCGGGATCCGACGCTCAGGGAACGACACGTGAAGGCCGCGGACGCGGCAGGGAAAAGGTGGAACAGTGAAGAAGACTCCGTGGATCGTCGGTGCGGCGACCGTGTGCGTGGTGGCAGTCGGCGGCGGCGGCACCGCCTTCGCGATGTCGAACGAGGCTCAGATCACCGCCTACGGCGAGGAGACCGCGGTCCGCATCTTCTCCCAGCCCACCGTCGGCGACCTGCTCGCCGCCCAGGGCATCGAGGTCAAGGACACCGACCTCGTGACCCCGGGCCTCGAGGAGCTCGTCACCGACGGCATGGACATCCAGGTCGTCCAGCGCACCCCCGTCACCGTCTCCATCGACGGCGAGGAGCAGGAGCTGCTGACCACCGGTGACACCGTCGCCGACGCGCTCGCGGAGACCGAGTACAAGGCCGAGGGCGCCGCGATCAGCCCCGCCCCCGAGACCTCCCTCGAGGACGCCGACGGCGAGGTCTCCGTGGTCACCCGCAAGACCGTCACCTTCGTCGGCCAGTACGGCCAGGACACCTTCGAGGTCACCGCCCTCACCGTGGGCGAGGCGATGAAGAAGGTCCTCGGCGATGTCGAGGACACCGACACCTCCGACGTCCCGCTCGACGCCGTCCTCGAGGACGGCGCGACCCACGAGATCCACCGCGTCCGCGAGAAGGAGCGCAAGGAGACCGAGGAGATACCCTTCGAGACGAAGACCGTCGAGGACGACTCCCTTGTCGAGGGCACCACGAAGACCACCACCGAGGGCAAGGCCGGCTCTACCGAGAAGGTCTACACCGACACCGTCGTGGACGGCGAGGTCACCGAGTCCGAGCTCGTCTCGGAGAAGGTCGTCGCCGAGCCCGTCACCGAGGTCGTCGCCAAGGGCACCAAGCCTGCCCCCGAGCCCGAGGTCGAGCCCGAGCCCGAGCCCGAGCCCGAGGCCGAGGTCGAGGTCGAGGAGGAGCAGGCCGCTCCCGCCGCCCAGGAGGCTCCGAAGACCGAGAAGCGCGAGTCCGACACCAAGTCGAACCGCAGCTCCGAGCGCGAGTCCACCGAGTCCGCCGAGGAGAAGTCCTCGGAGTCCGGCAACACCGGCGCCTCCGCCCCCGCCGCCGCGTCCGGCGGCGTGTGGGACCGCCTCGCCCAGTGCGAGTCCGGCGGCAACTGGTCGATCAACACCGGCAACGGCTTCTCCGGCGGCCTGCAGTTCACCAAGTCGACCTGGCTCGCCTTCGGCGGCGGCAAGTACGCCCCGGTCGCCCACCAGGCCACCCGCGAGCAGCAGATCGACATCGCGAAGAAGGTCCAGGCCGGCCAGGGCTGGGGCGCCTGGCCCGCATGCACCTCGAAGCTCGGCATCCGCTGATCGACGTACTGCGAGGAACGAGCGGTAGGAGATCAGCGCGGGAGAGCCGCTGATCGACGTACTGCGAGGAACGAGCGGTAGGAGATGAGCGCGGGGGCGCAGCTTATCCCCACCCCTCTCACGCCACGAGCGCGCCGCATCTGCGGCGCGCTCGTCGCGTTCCGGTCCCGTACTCTGCCGCTTCACGTCGATGCAAGTTCCCGGCCACATGCCGTCATGTGATCTGCGTCGGATGGGACGCGAAGCTTTGACCGCATCGTGCGCGTCTCAGTAGAATCGACTCCGCGTCCGGAGTGCCCTCTGGTCGTGACCGGGACAGAACCGCCGCTCCTCGGAGCAGGCGGGAGGCGTCCCCCGCGAGGAGCGGATCCTCGCGGCGTGCCCGAAAGCGGGAAGTCGGCCTGGCCCGGCCGCTGCCCGTGGGCATCGATCACGGTCCTCCAGGACGCCCGGCAGGTGCCATCACCTGACGGGCGGGTCGAACCGCCGAGCTCCCGGGCCGAGGGAGCGGCGGATCGGGTCGCCGGCCGTGCGAACGGTCGAAGAAGTCGATCCAGCGGGACGAACAGTCCCGATGGCCGAACAGGAAGAGAAGCTGTGCCCACTATTCAGCAGTTGGTGCGCAAGGGGCGGGACGCCCGGTCGTCCGCCTCGAAGACGCCCGCGCTCAAGGGTTCGCCCCAGCGCCGCGGTGTCTGCACGCGCGTCTACACCCAGACCCCCAAGAAGCCGAACTCCGCGCTGCGCAAGATCGCGCGTGTGAAGCTGTCGACCGGCCTCGAGGTCACCGCCTACATCCCCGGCGAGGGTCACAACCTGCAGGAGCACTCGATCGTGCTCGTCCGCGGCGGCCGTGTGAAGGACCTGCCCGGTGTCCGCTACAAGATCGTGCGAGGCGCCCTGGACACCCAGGCCGTCAAGGGCCGCCAGCAGGCGCGCTCCCGCTACGGCGCGAAGAAGGAGAAGAAGTAATGCCTCGTAAGGGCCCCGCTCCCAAGCGCCAGCTCGTCGTCGACCCGGTCTACGGCTCGCCGATCGTCACCCAGCTCATCAACAAGATCCTCCTGGACGGCAAGAAGACCGTCGCCGAGGGGATCGTCTACGGTGCGCTCGAGGGCGCCCGTGAGAAGAACGGCCAGGACCCGGTCGTGACCCTGAAGAAGGCGCTGGACAACATCCGTCCGTCGCTCGAGGTCCGCTCCCGCCGCGTCGGCGGTGCGACCTACCAGGTCCCGATCGAGGTCAAGCCCGGTCGCTCGACCACGCTGGCGCTGCGCTGGCTGGTCAGCTACTCCCGCGCCCGTCGCGAGAACACCATGACCGAGCGTCTGATGAACGAGATCCTCGACGCCTCCAACGGCCTCGGTGCCGCTGTGAAGCGCCGCGAGGACACTCACAAGATGGCCGAGTCGAACCGCGCCTTCGCTCACTACCGCTGGTGAGAGCACGGTGGGGTCGGCCCTCGCGGGTGGGCCCCACCGATCGCCGTCCGGCGGCTCCTGCAGCACCCGTTCTCCAGAAAGGCACAAGCCCGTGGCACTCGAAGTGCTCAGCGACCTGAACAAGGTCCGCAACATCGGCATCATGGCTCACATCGATGCCGGCAAGACCACCACGACCGAGCGCATCCTCTTCTACACCGGCGTGAACTACAAGATGGGCGAGACCCACGACGGCGCCGGCACGATGGACTGGATGGAGCAGGAGAAGGAGCGCGGCATCACGATCACGTCGGCCGCGACGACCTGCTACTGGCACGACAACCAGATCAACATCATCGACACCCCCGGGCACGTCGACTTCACGGTCGAGGTGGAGCGCTCGCTCCGCGTGCTCGACGGCGCCGTCGCTGTGTTCGACGGCAAGGAGGGCGTGGAGCCCCAGTCGGAGACCGTCTGGCGCCAGGCCGACAAGTACGACGTCCCGCGCATCTGCTTCGTCAACAAGATGGACAAGCTGGGTGCCGACTTCTTCTTCACCGTGAAGACGATCGTCGAGCGCCTCGGTGCGAAGCCGCTGGTCATGCAGGTCCCGATCGGTGCGGAGAACGACTTCACCGGTGTGGTCGACCTCGTCGAGATGAAGGCCTACGACTGGCCCGAGACGCTCGAGGAGGACATGGCCGCGATCAACTCGAAGAAGGGTGATCCCTCGCTCGGCCAGTGGCAGCGCGAGATCCCGATCCCGGAGGACCTCCGGGAGACGGTCGAGGAGTACCGCAGCAAGCTCGTCGAGGACGTGGCCGAGAGCTCCGAGGAGCTCATGGACAAGTACCTCGAGGAGGGCGACCTCAGCGTCGACGAGCTGAAGGCCGGCATCCGCCGCCTGACCGTCAACTCCGAGGCCTACCCCGTCTTCTGCGGCACCGCCTTCAAGAACAAGGGCGTCCAGCCCATGCTCAACGGTGTCATCGACTACCTGCCCTCGCCGCTCGACGTTCCCGACATGGTCGGCCACAAGCCGGGCGACGAGTCGGTCGAGCTGACCCGCGCCGCGGACTGGGACGCGCCCTTCTCGGCCCTCGCGTTCAAGGTCGCCGCGCACCCGTTCTTCGGATCGCTGACCTACGTCCGTGTCTACTCGGGCCAGGTCAAGCAGGGCGAGCAGATCCTCAACGCCACCACCGGCAAGAAGGAGCGCGTCGGCAAGCTCTTCCAGATGCACTCCAACAAGGAGAACCCCGTGGACGAGGCCTTCGCCGGCCACATCTACGCGTTCATCGGCCTGAAGGACACCACCACCGGTGACACCCTGACCGATCCGGCGAACCCGATCCAGCTGGAGTCCATGAGCTTCCCGGAGCCCGTGATCTCGGTGGCCATCGAGCCGAAGACCAAGAGCGACCAGGAGAAGCTCGGCGTCGCCATCCAGAAGCTCGCCAAGGAGGACCCGACCTTCCAGGTGGAGCTCGACGAGGAGACCGGCCAGACGGTCATCCGCGGCATGGGCGAGCTGCACCTCGACGTCCTCGTGGACCGCATGCGTCGCGAGTTCAACGTCGAGGCGAACATCGGCAAGCCGCAGGTCGCCTACCGCGAGACGATCAAGCGTGTCGTGGAGAAGTACGACTTCACCCACAAGAAGCAGACCGGCGGCTCCGGCCAGTTCGCGAAGGTGCAGATCACCTTCGGTCCGCTGACCGATGCCGAGGACGGCGTGTTCTACGAGTTCGAGAACAAGGTCACCGGCGGCCGCATCCCGCGCGAGTACATCCCGAGCGTGGACGCGGGCATCCAGGACGCCCTGCAGTCGGGCATCCTCGCCGGCTACCCGGTCGTGAACGTGAAGGCCTCCCTGATCGACGGCGCGTACCACGACGTCGACTCCTCGGAGATGGCCTTCAAGATCGCCGGCTCCATGGCCGCCAAGGAGGCCCTGCGCAAGGCGCAGCCGGTCATCCTCGAGCCGCTCATGGACGTCGAGGTCCGTACTCCGGAGGAGTACATGGGAGATGTCATCGGCGACCTGAACTCGCGTCGCGGGCAGGTGCAGTCGATGGAGGACGCGAGCGGGGTCAAGATCGTCCGTGCTCTCGTCCCGCTGTCGGAGATGTTCGGCTACGTCGGCGACCTGCGGTCCAAGACCCAGGGTCGTGCGATGTACACGATGCAGTTCCACAGCTACGCGGAGGTCCCGTCCAGCATCGCGGACGAGATCGTCGCGAAGACCCGGGGCGAGTGAGAGGCCGGGGGAGCAGGTAGGCTCCTTCTCCTGTTCCCCCGCTTCCCTCGGACCCCCTCCTCTCGGGGAGGGGATCCGATCCCGATCCAGAAGTACCACGAGAAAGTCCTAGGAGGACACCACAATGGCCAAGGCCAAGTTCGAGCGGACCAAGCCGCACGTCAACATCGGCACGATCGGTCACGTCGACCACGGCAAGACCACGCTGAGCGCCGCGATCTCGAAGGTTCTGTACGACAAGTTCCCCGAGGTCAACGAGAAGCGTGACTTCGACACGATCGACAACGCGCCCGAGGAGAAGCAGCGCGGCATCACGATCAACGTCTCGCACATCGAGTACGAGACCGACAAGCGCCACTACGCGCACGTCGACGCGCCCGGCCACGCCGACTACGTGAAGAACATGATCACCGGTGCGGCGCAGATGGACGGCGCCATCCTCGTGGTCGCCGCCACCGACGGCCCGATGGCCCAGACCCGTGAGCACGTGCTGCTCGCGAAGCAGGTCGGCGTCCCCTACCTGCTCGCCGCCCTCAACAAGTCCGACATGGTCGAGGACGAGGAGATCCTCGAGCTCGTCGAGATGGAGGTCCGCGAGATGCTGGGCTCCCAGGGCTTCGACGAGGACGCGCCGGTCATCCAGGTCTCCGCGCTGAAGGCGCTCGAGGGCGATCCCAAGTGGGTCAAGTCCGTCGAGGACCTCATGGAGGCCGTGGACGAGAAGATCCCGGACCCGGTCCGTGACCTCGACCAGCCCTTCCTCATGCCGATCGAGGACGTCTTCACGATCCAGGGTCGTGGCACCGTCGTCACCGGCAAGGTCGACCGCGGCAAGCTCGCGATCAACTCCGAGATCGAGATCCTCGGCATCCGTGCGCCCCAGAAGACCACGGTCACCGGCATCGAGATGTTCCACAAGCAGATGGACGAGGCGTGGGCCGGCGAGAACTGCGGCCTGCTGCTCCGCGGCACCAAGCGTGAGGACGTCGAGCGCGGCCAGGTCGTGGCCAAGCCCGGCACCATCACCCCGCACACCGAGTTCGAGGCGCAGGTCTACATCCTGTCCAAGGACGAGGGCGGCCGTCACAACCCGTTCTACTCGAACTACCGTCCGCAGTTCTACTTCCGGACCACCGACGTCACCGGCGTCATCACGCTGCCCGAGGGCACCGAGATGGTCATGCCCGGCGACAACACCGAGATGTCGGTGGAGCTGATCCAGCCCATCGCCATGGAGGAGGGCCTCGGCTTCGCAATCCGTGAGGGTGGCCGCACCGTGGGCTCCGGCCGCGTCACCAAGATCAACAAGTGATCTGAGCGGGGGAGACCCCGCCGACGTGGCTCGCCCCCTCGGGGGCACCGCGCAGAGAAGGCCCCGCACCGGTTCGCCGGTGCGGGGCCTTCTCGCATCTCCGGACGGTATTCGGGGCGGGGACGACCAGGTGGTCGTCCCTCGGCTGGCCGACGGCGCAGCAGTCCCTGGACGATGCTCCGTCGAGGCGGGACGGAGGTCGCCGCGGGCCGAGGTCCGCGCCGGAGCGCGTGGAGCCTCGGGCAGGGCGAGGGCCGGGCTGGACGGCGGCGAGCCGGGGCGACGGTGCGCCTCTCCGGCGTCGCCGGAATGGACATGCAGGATCCCGTGGTCCGGAGACGGAGGCTCGTGGGCCGGAGACAGGGCACAGGAGAGCCCCCGGCCGACGGATCGTCGACCGGGGGCTCTGGAGATGCGGTGCGTCGGGAGGCTCAGCGCTCCGGCGTCGTGCCGTCCTGCGGCGCGGCGCCGTCCTGCTGTGCAGCGCCATCCTGCGGCGCAGTGCCGGGGTTCCGGTGGTCCCCGGTCGCCGTCCCGTCCTGCACGCTGCCCGCCTGGGCGTCCTCGCGCTGCGGGGTGCCGGCCGGCTGCCCGAAGCTCGGGCGGCGCGGGCGCGACGGTGCACCGGCCTGGTCCGTGCTGCTCCCGGGCGCGGGGGCGGCGCCGAACCCCTGCTGCTGTTCCGCGCCGTGCTGCGGGCCGACGCCCTGCTGCCCGGCCTGACCCTGCGCAGGGAACCCGCTCTGCTGCGGGCCGGGTGCGCCGTATCCGGGACCGCCCTGCCCGGCGGGACCGCCGTACTGTCCGCTGCCCTGCGTGGGGGCGGGAGCGCCGTACTGCCCTCCGCCCTGCGTGGGGGCGGGAGCGCCGTACTGCCCGCCGCCCTGGATCGGGGCAGGGCTGCCGTGGCGTCCGCTCGCCTGGGGGGAGGTCTGCGGCGCGGCCGCGGGGGAGGGGGCCACGGCCGGCCCGGCACCGGACTCCGCGAGGATGCGCCTCGCCTGGTCCGCGTGCTTGTGCTCGACCAGGAGCTCGTACTGCATGGGGATCGTCGAGGTCATCGAGGTGAAGTCCCGCTTCCCTCCGGTCATCGCATAGCCGATGACGGACCACACGGTGAAGAACACGATGCCCATCAGCACGCTCGACAGGACGATCATCAGGTCGCCGGGCGTGATCAGCATGAACAGCAGCCCGAGGAAGAGACCCATCCACAGCCCGGACAGGATGCCCTGCCCGATGACCTTCGGCCAGGTGCGTCGGCCGGTGACCCGCTCCATGAGCTTCAGATCCGTGCCGACGATCAGCGTGGACTGCACAGGGAACTCGTGGTCGGCGAGGGTGTCGACCACCGACTGCACCTCCTGGTAGGTGCTGTACACGCCGAGGGACCGCGGGTACTCGAGGTCGTAGAGGCGCGCGGTCAGCGGGGACGACGCCGAGGGACTCTGACGGGCGTAGGGGCTCTGACTCATGGGGTCACGGTAGCCCCCCGGATCCGGATCCGCCTGAGCGCTCCCGGGGCGATCCCTGAACACGGCGGGGTCCTCGTGGCCGTGTCAGGCTGACGGCGCCCCCGGCCCCTCGCACCGGGCGCCGCCGCGCGCCGACGCGGAGGTTCTGACCGGGTATATGAAAACGTGACGCGCCCGGGACGGATTCGGTCGGGCTCTGGACATACTGCGGCGTAGCATGTGGGCCACGACACCCTCGGGTGCGCGCTCGGCATGGCGAACCCGCCCCTTTCAACGACGAAAGAGATCCCATGGACACTCCCAGTGACAGCACGAACCTGCCGCTGACCCCCCTCGACCGTCTCGCGGCATCCCGCCGGCGCTTCCTCGCGCTGGCCGGTGCGGGCGTCGGCGCCGGGGCGCTCGCGGCCTGCGCCACCGGTGGCGGCGGCGGTGACGACGACGGCGGCTCCGACGGCGGCGGCGTCGCCGAGGGCGGCGGCGAGGTCAGCGACGAGAACCCCTTCGGCGTCGACCCCTCCCAGCCCGTCGAGGTCGTCATCTTCAACGGCGGCTACGGCGACCAGTACGCCGAGGACGCCGGCACGGCGATGTCCGAGCTGCACGACGGCATCGAGGTCACCGTCAGCTCGACCGTCGACATCCAGCCCGAGCTCCAGCCCCGCTTCGTCGCGGGCGAGCCGCCGGACCTCTTCGACAACTCCGGCGCGCAGGCGATGAACTCCGCGGCTCTCATCTCCGAGGGGCAGCTCGCCACGCTCGACGAGCTCATCAAGGCGCCCTCGATCGACGGCGGCACGATCGAGGAGTCCCTCCTTCCCGGCGCTCTCGAGCCCGGCACCTACTCCGGCAAGCTCTACTCCCTGAACTACGTGTACACGGTGTTCGCGCTGTGGTATTCCGCCAAGCAGTTCGAGGAGAAGGGCTGGAGCGCCCCGGTCACCTGGGACGACGTCATGACCATCGGCGAGAACGCCGCGGGGGAGGGGCTCTCGCTCTTCGCCTTCGGCGGTCAGAACGCCGCGGACTACTACCACACCATGGCGATCGCGATGGCGGTCAAGCAGGGCGGCAAGGAGGTCGCCACGGCGCTCGACTCCCTCGATGCGGGAGCGTACGAGCAGGACGCCGTCGTGCAGGCGATCGACGCCATCGGCGAGGCGGTCGCGGCGGACTTCTTCCTGCCCGGTGGCGCCGGTATCAAGCACACCGAGGCCCAGGCGCAGTGGGTCACCGGGAAGGCTGTGATGTACCCCTCCGGCTCGTGGATCGAGAACGAGCAGAAGGGCGTCACCCCCGACGACTTCGCGATGACCGGCTGCCCCGAGCCGCTGCTGAGCACGGACGGCGCGATGCCGGCCGAGGCCATCCACGGCACCGCGGGCGAGCCCTTCCAGGTCCCGGCCCAGGCGAAGAACGGCGCCGGCGGCCTTGAGTTCCTGCGCGTGATGCTCTCCAAGGAGCAGGCTCAGAACTTCGCGAAGGTCACCTCCTCCACCACGATCGTGAAGGACTCCGTGCCCGAGGACGCCTTCGGCTCCACGGCGCTGGCCTCCGCGAACGAGATGATCCAGGCCGCGGGCGAGAACGTCTTCACCTGGAACTTCACGGACTGGTACGGCCTCGGGCCGGACTTCAAGCCGATCTGGAACGAGTTCCTCAGCGGCGGAATCAAGGCCGACGAGGTGCGCGAGCGCTCCCAGGCCGTCCTCGACCGCGTGCGGGAGGACGACAGCATCGAGAAGTTCGACGTCGAGGGATGAGCCTCCCGACCACGACCCTCGCCGGGCCGTCGGCCGCGCCGCACGCACCCCGCGCGCGGCGCGGCCGGCGCCCCGCGCCGTCGCGCCTGCTGTTCTTCGCCGTCTTCCTCGGCCTCCCGCTGCTGGTCTACATCGTCTTCGTCGTCTCGCCCTTCCTGCAGGCGTTCTACTACTCCCTCACCGACTGGAAGGGGGTCAGCGGGAACGCCGACTTCATCGGCCTGGACAACTACGTCCGGATTTTCACCGACCCGGTCTATCTCAAGGCGCTGCGCAACAACCTGCTGCTGATGATCATCCTGCCCGCCGTGACCATCACCCTGGCCTTCGTCCTGGCCGTCATGGTCACGATCGGTGGGGACACCAAGGGCGAGATCCACGGCATCCGCGGCTCGAACATCTATCGCGTGGTGAGCTTCTTCCCCTACGTGCTGCCGGCCGTCGTGATCGGCATCCTCTTCGCCTTCATCTACTCCCCGAACGGCGGCCTGCTCAACGGCCTGCTGAACCTCCCGCTGAGGCTGCTGAACGCCCTCGGCGCGGATGTCCCGCTGGTCGGCACCGCCTGGCTCGGCGATCCCCGCTTCGCCCTCGGCGCGATCATCCTGGCCGTGGTGTGGTCGCTCGTCGGCTTCTACATGGTCCTGTTCGTCGCCGCGATCAAGGCGATCCCCTCGGAGATCATCGAGGCCGCCCGGCTCGACGGCTGCGGCCGTGTCCGCCTCGCGGCGCAGGTCGTGCTCCCTCAGATCCGGGAGAACGTCTCCACGGCGGTGGTCTACATGGGGATCATGGCACTGGACATGTTCGTCTACGTCTCGGTGATGACCCCGTCGGGAGGCACCGCCCGCAGCACCGAGGTGGTCTCCCGCTATCTCTACGAGACCGCCTTCGCGCGCTCGCAGTTCGGCCTCGCCTCGGCGATGGGCGTGGTGCTGGCGCTGGTGACGATGCTGATGGCCGTCATCGTGCTGTTCGGCAGCCGGTCGAAGGAGGACGCATGACCCAGGCTCCGCCCCTCGACACCACCGCCTCCGCAGAGGATGGCGGCACGCGCCGGATCGAGCCCCGTCGGCCGCGCCGCAGCCGCGGCGACCGCGCCTTCGCCGGCGTCGCCCACGTGGTGCTGATCATGTGGACCCTCGCGGTGGTGCTGCCGCTGCTGTGGACCGTCTACAGCTCGTTCAAGACGTCCCGCGAGATCCTCACCTCGCCGTTCTCGATGCCGAGCGAGTGGAACCTCGACAACTTCATCACCGCCTGGACCGAGGCCGGGATCGGCCGCTACTTCCTGAACACGCTCATCGTCGTCGGCGGTGCGCTGTTCCTGGTGATGCTGCTCGGCGCGATGTGCGCGTACGTCCTGGCGCGCTTCGAGTTCCCGGGCCGTCGGATCATCTACTACGGGATGATCGCGGGGCTCACGTTCCCGATCTTCCTCGCCGTCGTCCCGCTGTTCTTCGTGCTGATGAACATGGGCCTGCGCGGCACGTACATCGGGCTGATCCTCGCCTACGTCGGCTTCGCGCTGCCGTTCACGGTGTTCTTCCTCTACGCCTTCTTCCGGCAGCTGCCGGAGGAGATCGCCGAGGCCGCCGCGATCGACGGCGCCGGGGACTTCCGCACGTTCTTCCAGATCATGGTGCCGCTGGCCACCCCCGGCCTGATGAGCGTCACGATCTTCAACTTCCTGGGACTGTGGAACCAGTACCTCCTGCCGGTGGTGCTGAACACCGACGAGGACAAGTACGTCCTCGCCCAGGGGCTGAAGAGCCTCCAGGCGCAGCAGGGCTACGAATCGGACTGGGGCGCGATGTTCGCCTCGGTCACGATCACGATCCTGCCGGTGCTGATCGTCTACGTGATCTTCCAGCGCCAGCTCCAGGGCGGGCTCGGCCCCAGCACGAACAAGTAGCAGCACCCCGCGCGCCCCGGTCCGCTGCGTCCGGGAGAGCGAAGGGAGGGAGGGCCGGGACCCCGGCGGCACGGATGCCGTACGGTGGTCCCGGCCCTCCGTCGCGTCGGGACCGGCATCGTGGCCGGAGAACCATCCTCGCAGTCGCAGTCGCAGTCGCAGTCGCAGTCGCAGCCGCAGACGTCGCCGCAGCCGCGACTTCAGGGCGCGGCCGCCCGGGCCCCCGTTGTGACGGGGTGCACGACACTCTCCCTTGTGGGCCTGTGCGCTCGTCTGGCAGACTGTTCGAGTTGTCTGCGCGGGCCGACATGCCCGGTTCCGTTCTCCGAGGTCCACCTCGGCGAATGATCACCGGATGAGGTCCGTCCCGAGGATGCGAACCGCACCATCGTGCGGAGTGCGCATCAGAGGTAGGGATCCGACGCAGAAGCAGCCGATCCTCGGCGGTCCCGTGCTGGGCTTTTTCGCCCCGCACAGGCCGACACGCCCGTCCTCGGGTACCGGGGAGAGGCCGCATCCATGCCAGACGAAGAAGAGAGACAGGACGCCATGGCGGGACAGAAGATCCGCATCCGGCTCAAGTCGTACGACCACGAGGTGATCGACAGCTCGGCGCGCAAGATCGTCGACACGGTGACCTCCGCGGGCGCGACTGTGGTGGGCCCGGTGCCGCTGCCGACCGAGAAGAACGTGTTCGTCGTGATCCGGTCGCCCCACAAGTACAAGGACTCCCGTGAGCACTTCGAGATGCGCACGCACAAGCGACTGATCGACATCGTCGACCCCACGCCCAAGGCCGTGGACTCGCTCATGCGCCTCGACCTGCCGGCGGACGTCAACATCGAGATCAAGCTCTGAGGGTGGTGGAGATGAGCAACGAACTGACCGGCCAGAAGGCCACCCCCGTCGCGGGCGTGCTCGGCACCAAGCTCGGCATGACCCAGGTCTGGGACGAGAACGGCAAGCTCGTGCCCGTGACCGTCGTGCAGACCGGCGCGAACGTGGTCACCCAGGTCCGCTCCGTCGAGACCGACGGCTACGACGCGGTCCAGATCGCCTTCGGGCAGATCGACCCCCGCAAGGTGTCGAAGCCGCTCAAGGGCCACTTCGAGAAGGCCGGCGTGACCCCGCGCCGCCACCTCGTCGAGCTGCGCACCTCCGACGCCGCCGACTACTCCCTCGGCCAGGAGATCGACGCGTCGATCTTCGCCGCGGGCCAGAAGGTCGACGTCGTGGGCACCTCCAAGGGCAAGGGCACCGCGGGTGTCATGAAGCGTCACGGCTTCGCGGGCGTCAGCGCCACGCACGGCCAGCACCGCAACCACCGCAAGCCCGGCTCCATCGGCGGCGCCTCCACCCCCGGTCGCGTGTTCAAGGGCCAGCGCATGGCTGGCCGCATGGGCGGCGACCGCACCAGTGTCCAGAACCTGACCGTTCACGCGGTCGACGTCGAGAAGGGCCTCGTGCTCGTCAAGGGTGCCGTCCCCGGCCCCAAGGGCGGCCTCGTGCTGGTCCGCTCGGCTGTCAAGACTCCCGCGAAGGAGGCCTGAGCCCGATGGCAGCGAATCTGACCGTCGACGTGCTCGACCCGGCCGGCAAGAAGTCCGGCACCGTCGAGCTGCCTGCGTCGATCTTCGACGTCCAGACCAACGTGGCCCTGATCCACCAGGTCGTCGTCGCCCAGCAGGCGGCGGCCCGACAGGGCACCCACAAGGCCAAGACCCGCGCCGAGGTGCGCGGCGGCGGCAAGAAGCCCTGGAAGCAGAAGGGCACCGGCCGCGCCCGTCAGGGCTCGCTCCGCGCCCCGCAGTTCACCGGCGGCGGCACCGTCCACGGTCCCGTCCCGCGCGACTACTCCCAGCGCACCCCGAAGAAGATGAAGGCCGCCGCCCTGCGCGGTGCCCTCTCGGACCGGGCCCGCAACGGCCGCGTGCACGTCGTCTCCTCGCTCCTCGCGGGCGAGTCCGCCTCCACCAAGGCTGCGAAGGTCACCCTGTCGCACGTCTCCGACCGTCGCCACCTGCTGGTGGTCGTGCGTCGTGACGACGACCTGGGCGCCCTGAGCACCCGCAATCTGCCTGCCGCCCACGTCCTGTACGCGGACCAGGTGAACACCTACGACGTCATGCTCTCCGACGACGTGGTCTTCACCGCCGATGCGCTCGAGGACTTCGTGGCCCAGGCCTCCCTGACCCTGCCCACCTCGATCTTCGCCGCGGCGAAGGCCGGCTCGTCGGCGCCCGCCGCCGCCGCGCCTGTCGTTGCTCAGGACGCCCCGTTCGGCGAGGGCTCCGCGGCCCCGCTGGCCGACGGCTCCGCCCCCGAGGGCTTCGACATCAAGGGCAACCAGGGCTCGATGAAGTTCCACACCCCGGACTCCCCGTGGTACGGCCGCACCAAGGCCGAGGTCTGGTTCGCGACGCCGGAGGCCGCCAAGGCCGCCGGGTTCGTGAACGCGGTCAAGGAGTCCGCCTCGTCCGATGAGGAGGCCGCCAAGTGAGCGCGCAGAACAAGGATCCCCGCGACGTCCTGCTGGCCCCGGTCGTCTCCGAGAAGAGCTACGGGCTGATGGACGAGGGCAAGTACACCTTCGTGGTGGCTGCCGACGCCAACAAGACCGAGATCAAGATCGCCGTCGAGAAGATCTTCGACGTCAAGGTCTCCTCGGTGAACACGATCAACCGTCAGGGCAAGGCGCGTCGCACGCGCTTCGGGATGGGCAAGCGCAAGGACACCAAGCGCGCCATCGTGACCCTGACCGACGGAGCCATCGACATCTTCGGAGGGTCGGTCGCCTGAGGCGGCCGATCTCCGAGGAGCAGAGAGTCTGAGGGAAACCCACATGGCAATTCGTAAGAGCAAGCCGACCACTCCCGGTCGTCGCGGCTCGAGTGGCGCCGACTTCGTCGAGGTCACCCGGTCCACGCCGGAGAAGTCCCTGGTGCGCCCGCTGTCCAAGTCCGGCGGCCGCAACAGCAACGGTCGTATCACCTCCCGTCACCGGGGCGGCGGCCACAAGCGGGCCTACCGCGTGATCGACTTCCGCCGTCACGACAAGGACGGCGTCAAGGCCAAGGTCGCTCACATCGAGTACGACCCCAACCGCACCGCGCGCATCGCGCTGCTGCACTACCTGGACGGCGAGAAGCGCTACATCCTCGCGCCGGCCAAGCTGCGTCAGGGCGACTGGATCGAGAACGGCGTCGGCGCCGACATCAAGCCCGGCAACAACCTGCCGCTCAAGAACATCCCGCTCGGCACCGTGGTGCACGCGATCGAGCTCCGCCCCGGCGGCGGCGCGAAGATCGCCCGCTCCGCCGGCGCCTCCGTGCAGCTCGTCGCCAAGGAGGGCCCGTACGCCCAGCTGCGTATGCCCTCCGGCGAGATCCGGAACGTCGACGCCCGCTGCCGCGCCACCATCGGCGAGGTCGGCAACGCCGAGCAGTCCAACATCAACTGGGGCAAGGCCGGCCGCATGCGGTGGAAGGGCAAGCGCCCCCACGTCCGCGGTGTGGTCATGAACCCCGTCGATCACCCCCATGGTGGTGGCGAGGGCCGCACCTCGGGTGGTCGTCATCCGGTGTCGCCCTGGGGTCAGCCCGAGGGCCGTACCCGAAAGCCGGGCAAGGAGAGCGACAAGCTCATCGTGCGCCGTCGTCGGACCGGCAAGAAGCGCTGATAGGGAGAACCACACATGCCTCGCAGTATTTCCAAGGGCCCGTTCGTGGACGACCACCTTCAGAAGAAGGTGGACGCCCAGAACGAGAAGGGCACCAAGAACCTCATCAAGACCTGGTCGCGTCGTTCGGTGATCACCCCGGACTTCCTCGGCCACACCTTCGCAGTGCACGACGGTCGCAAGCACGTCTCGGTGTTCGTCACCGAGTCGATGGTCGGCCACAAGCTCGGCGAGTTCGCCCCCACGCGGACTTTCAAGGGCCACGAGAAGGACGACAAGAAGGGCCGTCGTCGCTGACATGACGTCAGCAGCGACTGCACTTCTCGAACTCGAGAGAAAGCAGGAAGCAATGGAAGCCAAGGCGCAGGTGCGGTACCTCCGCATGTCGCCCATGAAGGCTCGCCGCGTTGTGGACCTGATTCGTGGCAAGAGCACGGCCGAGGCCCTGGACACCCTGCGGTTCGCCCCGCAGGCCGCCAGCGAGCCCGTCCTGAAGCTCGTGGAGTCCGCGATCGCCAACGCGCGGGTGAAGGCAGACCAGGCGGGGGAGCGCTTCGACGAGCGTGAGCTCGTCGTGTCCGCCGCATTCGTCGACGAGGGTCCGACCATGAAGCGGTTCCAGCCGCGTGCTCAGGGTCGTGCCTTCCAGATCAAGAAGCGCACCAGCCACGTCACCGTGGTGGTCGCTCCCGTGAACAAGTAAGGAGTCCCGAATGGGCCAGAAGGTCAATCCGAACGGGTTCCGCCTCGGGATCACCACGGAGCACAGCAGCCGGTGGTTCGCCGACTCCTCGAAGGAGGGGCAGCGGTACCGCGACTACGTGAAGGAAGACGTCGCGATCCGCAAGCTCATGTCCGAGGGGCTCGAGCGCGCCGGCATCTCCAAGGTCGAGATCGAGCGCACCCGCGATCGCGTCCGCGTCGATCTCCACACCGCCCGCCCGGGCATCGTCATCGGGCGTCGCGGGGCGGAGGCCGAGCGTCTGCGCGGCGAGCTGGAGAAGCTCACCGGCAAGCAGATCCAGCTGAACATCCTCGAGGTCAAGAACCCCGAGGCCGATGCTCAGCTGGTCGCCCAGGGCATCGCCGAGCAGCTCGCCGCCCGCGTCTCCTTCCGTCGTGCGATGCGCAAGGGCATGCAGTCCGCGCAGCGCGCCGGCGCGAAGGGCATCCGAGTGGCCGTCTCCGGCCGCCTCGGCGGCGCCGAGATGAGCCGCAACGAGTTCTACCGCGAGGGGCGAGTGCCGCTGCATACCCTCCGTGCGAACATCGACTACGGCTTCTACGAGGCCCGCACCGCCTTCGGCCGCATCGGCGTGAAGGTCTGGATCTACAAGGGCGACGTCACCGCCAAGGAGCTCGCGGCCCAGCAGGCCGCCTCGCAGGGTCCCCGCTCCGGCGGACGCGGCCCGCGTGCCGAGCGCCCGCGCGGTCGTCGCAACGAGCGCAACGCCGCTGCCCGTCGTGAGAACAACGAGTCTGCCCCGCAGACCGCTGCTCCCGCCGAGCAGGCCGCGGCTCCCGCGCAGCAGCCCGGAACGGAGGCCTGAGCGACATGCTGATCCCTCGCAGGACCAAGCACCGCAAGCAGCACCACCCGACCCGCAGCGGCATGGCCAAGGGCGGCACCGATCTGGCATTCGGTGAGTACGGCATCCAGGCGCTCGCGCCGGCGTACGTCACCAACCGTCAGATCGAGGCGGCTCGTATCGCCATGACCCGCTACATGAAGCGTGGCGGCAAGGTGTTCATCAACATCTACCCCGATCGTCCGCTCACCAAGAAGCCTGCCGAGGTCCGCATGGGCTCCGGCAAGGGCTCGGTCGAGTGGTGGATCGTCAACATCAAGCCGGGACGCGTCATGTTCGAGGTCGCCGGCGTCGAGGAGGAGGTGGCTCGCGAGGCTCTGCGCCTGGCGATGCACAAGCTCCCCATGAAGTGCCGCATCCTGAGCCGAGAGAGTGGTGACATCTGATGGCAGCGACCAAGCTCACCGCCGATGAACTCGACAAGCTGGACGACTCCAAGCTGGCCGAGGAACTGGCGAAGGCGAAGGACGAGCTGTTCAAGCTCCGTTTCCAGAACGCCACCGGTCAGCTCGAGAGCTCCGGCCGTCTGCGGTCCGTCAAGAAGGACATCGCACGGATCTACACGATCCTGCGCGAGCGCGAGCTGGGCATCCGTCAGGCGCCCAGCGCCGCCGAGTGACCCCGGAGCGAGGAACTGAGATGACTGAGAACAACCAGGCCGAGACCCCGGCCGTCGAGGATGTCGCGAAGGAGGGTGCGCAGGCGTCGTCCGGCGAGCGTCCCTACCGCAAGACCCTGCGCGGCTACGTGGTCTCCGACAAGATGGACAAGACGATCGTGGTCGAGGTCGAGGAGCGTGTGAAGCACGCCCGCTACGGCAAGGTCACGACCAAGACGAGCAAGTTCAAGGCCCACGACGAGGAGAACACCGCCGGCATCGGCGACCGCGTCCTCGTCATGGAGACCCGCCCGCTCTCCGCCTCCAAGCGGTGGCGGCTGGTCGAGATCCTCGAGCGCGCCAAGTGATCCGCCGTCGGTCCGCGTGACCGCCCGGCAGCACTGAGAAGGGCCGGTCCTCCCCACGGGGAGGGCCGGCCCTTCTGCTGCATCCGGGGCTCAGCCCGGAGGGCCGACGAGGTGCACCAGGAGTGCACCGGCCAGAGCGTCCTCGGCCTTCGGGGCGGCGACCTCGCGCAGCTCCCCGTCCCCGACGCGCAGCTCCACGACGAATCTGCCGTCCTCCCTCCGCCGGAGCGCGGAGAAGGCGGCGCCGAGGGCGCCGCGCAGCTGGTCCTCCCGCGGCAGCCACACCGCCTCGTCCTGCTCCACGGAGTCCAGCGCCCACTCGGTGGTGCCGTTGAAGCGCAGGACGCGGCTGCCGGTGCGCCCTCGGCCCACCTCCACCACCATCGAGGAGAGCATGAACGCCTCCTCGCGCAGCAGCGCGTTGTCGATGGCGAAGAGGTCCCCGTCGGCCGGTTCCCAGGGCAGACCCGCGTCCCGGAGCCGCCTGGCCACATCGATGTCGATCATGGGGAGAAAACTACGCCCCTGCCGGGTGCCGGCACCATGCTCCGGGTCCGGGGACCGGATCACCGGACGGTGTGAGGACGAGCCCCGGGTGCAGGAGAGCAAGCACACACGAGGGAGCCCGCCCCGCAGGGGTGACAGTTCCGGGGGCGGAGCGTAGTCTTGAACGGTTGCCGGAGGACTGCGCCCCGCCCCGTGGTGGTGGTGCCCGATTCCGCGACAGGATCCGGGACACCCGATCCGTCCTCGCCGGAGACCTCGCACGAGAGGCGAACGCCCCGCGTTCACCACGCCAGTGCCTGAGTCCGGCAGAGGGTTTTTTGGTGCCCGGGACCCGTCGGCGGCGACGCCCCGGCGCGGCAGCGTCCATGGCGGCGCTGAGCAAGGTCCATATTCCGTTCCGCCAGGCTCGGCCGGCCCGCTCCCGCGGGTCGGAAGAGAACCGGTGAGACGATAGGAGAACGAGTGATTCAGCAGGAGTCGCGACTGAAGGTCGCCGACAACACGGGTGCCAAGGAGATTCTCTGCATCCGTGTTCTCGGTGGCTCCGGTCGCCGTTACGCCAGCATCGGCGACACCATCGTGGCGACCGTCAAGGACGCCATCCCCGGTGGCAACGTCAAGAAGGGCGACGTCGTCAAGGCGGTCGTCGTCCGCACGTCCAAGGAGGTCCGTCGCATCGACGGCTCCTACATCCGCTTCGACGAGAACGCGGCGGTCATCCTCAAGACCGACGGCGAGCCGCGCGGTACCCGCATCTTCGGCCCCGTCGGCCGCGAGCTGCGCGACAAGCGCTTCATGAAGATCGTCTCGCTGGCACCGGAGGTGCTGTGACATGGCAAAGATGAAGATCAAGAAGGGCGATCTCGTCCAGGTCATCACGGGCCGCACGAGCGACGCCGACAAGGCCGCCGCGCGTGGCCTCGAGGCCGGCGACAAGGGCAAGCAGGGTCGCGTCCTGCAGGTGTTCCCCGATACCCAGCGCGTGCTGGTCGAGGGCATCAACCGCCGCACCCATCACGTCAAGCCGAACCAGGCAGGCGGCGCGGGCGGCATCGAGCAGCGCGAGGCCCCCATCCACGTCTCCAACGTGGCCCTGGTCGACCCGGAGGACAACAAGCCGACCAAGATCGGCTACCGCGTCGAGACCGTCGAGCTCGAGAACGGCCGCACCAAGCAGGTGCGCGTCCGCTTCGCCAAGCGCTCCGGGAAGGACATCTGATGAGCGAGACCGCCACCCAGGCGCCCACCCCGCGCCTGAAGACGAAGTACAACGACACCATCAAGGCGCAGCTGACCGAGCAGTTCGGCTACGAGAACGTCATGCTGGTGCCCGGCCTGACCAAGATCGTCGTGAACATGGGCGTCGGCGACGCCGCACGCGACTCGAAGGTCATCGACGGCGCCATCAAGGACCTCGCCGCCATCACCGGCCAGAAGCCCCAGGTCACCAAGGCTCGCAAGTCCATCGCGCAGTTCAAGCTGCGTGAGGGCATGCCGATCGGTGCGCACGTCACGCTGCGCAACGCCCGCATGTGGGAGTTCCTGGACCGCCTGCTCTCGACCGCGCTCCCGCGAATCCGCGACTTCCGCGGCCTCTCGCCGAAGCACTTCGACGGCAACGGCAACTACACCTTCGGTCTCACGGAGCAGGTCATGTTCCACGAGATCGACCAGGACAAGATCGACCGCGTCCGCGGCATGGACATCACGGTCGTCACCACCGCGAAGACCGACGACGAGGGGCGCGCGCTGCTCAAGCTGCTCGGCTTCCCCTTCAAGGAGGAGAACTGATATGGCGAAGACAGCCCTGATCAAGAAGTCGGAGCGCAAGCCGAAGTTCGCGGTGCGCGCCTACACCCGGTGCCAGCGCTGCGGTCGGCCCCACTCGGTCTACCGCAAGTTCGGCCTCTGCCGCGTGTGCCTGCGCGAGATGGCTCACCGCGGCGAGCTCCCCGGCGTCACCAAGAGCAGCTGGTAAGGACTACCGCCACAGGTCCCACGGCCCCGTCACGGGGCGTAGGGGAAACCAGGTGAGGAAGAAGCAACAGACATGACCATGACCGACCCGATCGCGGACATGCTCACGCGGATCAGGAACGCCTCCGGGGCGTACCACGAGACCGCGTCCATGCCGTATTCGAAGCTCAAGGCCCGCATCGCGGACATCCTGAAGGCAGAGGGCTACATCCTCGGCTGGCGTGAGGAGGAGGCCGAGGTGGGCAAGTCGCTCGTCCTCGAGCTCAAGTACTCCGACAGCCGCGAGCGCGCCATCTCCGGGATCCGCCGCATCTCGAAGCCGGGCCTGCGCGTGTACGCGAAGTCCACCAACCTGCCCAAGGTCCTCGGCGGACTGGGCGTGGCGATCCTGTCCACGTCCTCCGGCCTCCTGACCGACAAGCAGGCTGCCAAGAAGGGTGTGGGTGGGGAAGTCCTCGCCTACATCTGGTGAGCGGGAGAGGAGACCACTAGCTATGTCCCGCATCGGACGCCTGCCGGTCGCAGTGCCGGCCTCAGTCCAGAACGTCACCATCGAGGACCGCACCGTCACGGTGACCGGCCCCAAGGGCGAGTTCACCCACGAGGTGCCTGCGCCCCTGACCGTCGCGCGCGACGACGAGGGCAACATCGTCGTCTCGCGTCCCGATGACGAGCAGGAGAACCGTGCGCTGCACGGTCTGACCCGCACGCTCATCAACAACATCGTCCTCGGCGTCACCGAGGGCTTCACGAAGAAGCTGGAGATCGTCGGCACGGGCTACCGCGTCGTCGCGAAGGGCACGGACCTCGAGTTCGCGCTCGGCTTCTCCCACCCCGTCACGGTGAAGGCGCCCGAGGGCATCACCTTCGCCGTCGAGTCGCCGACCAAGTTCTCGGTCAGCGGCATCTCGAAGCAGCAGGTCGGGCACGTGGCCGCGAAGATCCGCGGGATCCGTCCGCCGGAGCCCTACAAGGGCAAGGGCGTTCGGTACGCCGACGAGGTCGTGCTCCGCAAGGCCGGAAAGGCTGGTAAGTGACCATGGGTTACGCACTCAAGCACACCAAGGGCAACCGCGGCAGCAAGCTGCGCTCGCGCGGTCGTCGCCACCTCCGCGTCCGTCGCCGCGTCATCGGCACCGCCCAGCGTCCGCGCCTGGTGGTCACCCGTTCGTCGCGTCACGTCTTCGTGCAGGTCGTCGACGACTCCCTCGGCAAGACCATCGCGTCGGCCTCCACCATGGAGGCGGACCTCCGCGGCGCCGAGGCGACGAAGTCGGACAAGGCCCGCACCGTCGGCACCCTGGTCGCCGAGCGCGCCAAGGCCGCCGGCATCGACGCGGTCGTCTTCGACCGCGGTGGCAACAAGTACCACGGCCGCGTGGCCGCCGTCGCCGACGGCGCCCGCGAGGCCGGCCTGGCGCTGTGACCGCCGCCCGGACACAGGACGAGAAGAGGATCTGAATATGGCTGCACAGCAGCGTAGCAACGGTCCCGCGGCCTCCGGCCGACGGGACGACAACACCAGCAACAGCAACAACGATCGCGGCGGCCGCCAGGGCGGCGACCGCGGCGGCCGTCAGGGTGGTCGCGGTCGCGGTCAGGACGCCGAGAAGTCGGCGTTCCTCGAGCGCGTCGTGAGCATCAACCGCGTCTCCAAGGTCGTCAAGGGCGGCCGTCGCTTCGCCTTCACCGCCCTCGTGGTGGTCGGCGACGGCGACGGCACCGTCGGCGTCGGCTACGGCAAGGCCAAGGAGGTGCCGGCGGCGATCTCCAAGGGCGTCGAGGAGGCGAAGAAGAACTTCTTCCGCGTCCCGCGCGTCCAGGGCACCGTCGTGCACCCGGTCCAGGGCGAGGATGCGGCGGGCGTCGTCCTGCTGCGCCCGGCCGCCCCCGGCACCGGCGTGATCGCCGGCGGTCCGGTCCGCGCCGTGCTCGAGTGCGCCGGAGTGCACGACGTGCTCTCCAAGTCGCTCGGCTCGACCAACGCGATCAACATCGTGCGGGCCACCGTCGACGCCCTCAAGCAGCTCGAGGAGCCGGAGGCCGTGGCCGCGCGTCGCGGTCTCGCGGTCGAGGACGTCGCCCCTGCGGCGCTCCTGCGGGCCCAGGCCGAGGGCCGCGCCGCGGCCCGTGCCGAGAAGGTGGGTGCGTGATGCAGATCAAGGTCACCCAGACCCGTTCCGAGATCGGCGGCACCCAGAGCCAGCGAGCCACCCTGCGCGGCCTCGGCCTCAAGCGCATCGGTGACACGGTGGTGAAGGAAGACCGCCCCGAGATCCGCGGCATGATCCGCACCGTCACCCACCTGGTGACGTTCGAAGAGGTGGAGTGAATCTCATGAGCATCGAGGACCAGAACGCAGCAACCCCTTTGAAGCTCCACGACCTGCGCCCCGCGCCCGGTTCCAAGACCGCGCGCACCCGCGTCGGCCGTGGTGAGGCTTCGAAGGGCAAGACGGCCGGTCGAGGCACCAAGGGCACCAAGGCCCGCTACCAGGTGCCCGTCGGCTTCGAGGGCGGGCAGATGCCGCTGCACATGCGGCTGCCGAAGCTTCGCGGCTTCACCAACCCCTTCCGCGTCGAGTACCAGGTCGTGAACCTGTCGACCCTGCAGGAGCTGTTCCCCGAGGGCGGCACCGTCACGGTCGAGGACCTCGTCGCCAAGGGCGCTGTCCGCAAGAACCAGCCCGTGAAGGTGCTGGGCCAGGGCGAGGTGAGCGTCAAGCTCGACATCACCGCTCAGAAGTTCTCCGCCTCGGCGGAGCAGAAGATCGCGGCGGCCGGCGGGTCCGTCACCACCGCGTGACATCTTTTTGACGGGCACCGCGGCACAGACTTAATCTGAGCCGCGGTGCCCTGTCGTCATTCCAGGGCCGGTCCGAGAGTCCGCGTGCACCACGCGGCCGCAGGACGGCCGACCACCGCCTCGGCCCCGTCCCAGGACCTCCAGGAGGGAATCAGGTGAACTCGTTCGTGCGCGCGCTGCGCACCCCCGAGCTGAGGGCGAAGATCCTCTTCACGCTCGGTCTGATCGCCGTCTATCGACTCGGCGTCTTCATCCCCACCCCGGGATTCGACGCCACCAACGTCATGATGTGCGCGGACCAGGCCGCCTCGGGCCAGGGCGCCAACGTGCTGGGCATGGTCAACATGTTCTCCGGCGGCGCGCTGCTGCAGCTGTCCATCTTCTCCCTCGGCGTGATGCCGTACATCACCGCCTCGATCATCGTGCAGCTCCTGCGCGTGGTGATCCCGCGGTTCGAGGCACTCCACAAGGAGGGCGCCTCCGGCACCGCCAAGCTCACCCAGTACACCCGCTATCTCACGATCGGCCTGGGCGTCCTCCAGGCCACCACGATCATCACGCTGGTGCGCTCGGGCAACTTCTTCGTCGGCTGCACCCTCGAGCTCGTCCCCGACCAGTCGATCCCGACCCTGCTGCTCATGGTCATGACCATGACCGTCGGCACCGTCCTGATCATGTTCATGGGCGAGATGATCACCGAGCGCGGCGTCGGCAACGGCATGTCGCTGATGATCTTCTCGTCCATCGCGGCGAGCTTCCCCTCCGCCTTCGGGCAGGTCTGGCAGCTCAAGGGCTGGATCACCTTCTCCCTCGTGATGCTCGTGGGCCTGCTGATCATGGTCGGCATGGTCTTCGTCGAGCAGTCCCAGCGCCGCATCCCCGTGCAGTACGCCAAGCGCATGGTGGGGCGGCGCATGTACGGCGGCACCTCGACCTACATCCCGATCAAGGTCAACCAGGCCGGCGTCATCCCCGTCATCTTCGCCTCCTCGATCCTCGCGCTGCCGCAGATGGCCGCCTCCTTCGGCGACCCGTCGGCCGGATGGGTGCAGTGGATCAACTCGCACCTCGTCCTCGGCCAGTCCTTCTCGTGGATCTACGCGGTGGTCTACGTGGCGCTGATCGTCTTCTTCGCGTTCTTCTACGTCTCGATCACCTTCAACGCGGAGGAGATCGCCGACAACATGAAGAAGTACGGCGGCTTCGTCCCCAACGTGCGCGCGGGCAAGCCCACCGAGCGTTACCTGCGCTACGTCATCAACCGCATCCAGAGCGGCGGCGCCGTCTATCTCGCGGTGATCTGCCTGATCCCGCTGGTCGCGCTGTTCTACCTCGGCACCTCGCAGGACTTCCCGCTGGGCGGCGTCTCCCTCCTGATCGTGATCGGCGTGGGACTGGACACCGTCAAGCAGATCGACGCGAAGCTCCAGCAGCACCACTACGAAGGGATTCTCCGGTGACCACCCCCACCGCCTCGAACGGCTCGACCGCCCCCGCCCGTCGCCTGCTGATCGTCGGCCCGCCCGGAGCGGGCAAGGGCACCCAGGCCGCGCGCATCGCGGAGGAGCTCTCGATCCCCGCGATCTCCACCGGCGACATCTTCCGCGCGAACGTCTCGGGGCAGACCGAGCTCGGCGTCCTCGCGAAGTCCTACATGGACAAGGGCGAGTACGTCCCGGACTCCGTCACCAACGACATGGTCCGCTCGCGACTGGCCGAGGCCGACGCCCGGGACGGCTTCCTGCTGGACGGGTACCCCCGCACCCTCGACCAGGTCGAGGCGCTCGACGGGATGCTCGCCGAGCTCGGCACCCCGCTGGACCTCGTGCTGCTGCTCGTGGTCGAGCAGGAGGAGGTCGTGCAGCGCCTGCTGGCGCGCGGCGCCGAGCAGGGCCGCAGCGACGACACCGAGGAGACGATCCGACGCCGCCTCGAGGTCTACGCCGAGCAGACCGCCCCGCTGATCGACGTCTACGAGCAGCGCGGCCTGGTGCGCCGCGTGGACGGCATGGCCCCGATCGACGAGGTCACCGCTGCGCTGCGCGAGGCCCTCGGCGCCCGATGAGCCTCCTGCCCGAACGGGTGGAGTGGAAGACGCCCGAGCAGATCGCGGTGATGCGGCGCAGCGGCCACCTCCTGCACCGCGTCCACGACATGCTCGAGTCCGAGATCCGCCCCGGGATCACCACGGACGAGCTCGACTCCCTCGCCCACACGATGATCCGCGACGCGGGGGCGACACCGAACTTCCTGGGCTACCAGGGCTACCCGGCCACGCTCTGCATCAGCGTCAACGACGTGGTGGTCCACGGCATCCCCGACGCCCGCCCCCTCGAGGAGGGGGACGTCGTCTCCATCGACGGGGGCCTGATCATCGACGGCTGGCACTCGGACGCGGCCCGTACCCACATCGTCGGCCGGGCCCGCTCGGTCGGCGACGAGGACCTGGTGCGGATCACCGAGGAGGCGCTCTGGGCCGGGATCGCGGCGCTCGCCACCGCCGAGCGCGTGGGCGACGTCGGCGCCGCGATCGAGGACTACGTCGAGCAGGCGGCGGGGGAGTCCCTCTCCCACCTCGAGGGCTTCGGCGGCCACGGCATCGGCACCGCGATGCACCAGGCGCCCGATGTCATGAACTACCGGGTCCGCTCCCGCGGACCGAAGGTGCGCCCGGGCCTGTGCGTCGCGATCGAGCCGATGCTGATCCAGGGCCAGGGGAACTGGGAGCTCGAGGACGACGAGTGGACAGTCCGCGCCACCTGCGGCGGCCGCGCCGCCCACGCCGAGCACTCGGTCGCCGTGACCGAGCAGGGGCTGCTGGTGCTGACCGCCGGCGACGGGGGAGCGGCCGAGCTCGCCCGGCGCGGGGTCGTCGCCGCGCCCGATCCCCTCGCGGCCTGAGCCGGCAGGCTCCGTCCGCCCGGTGCGGGGTCGTCCCGTCGACGGGCGCGGAGGGGGAGCGGGGCCGACGTGATGGGCATCATCGCGTCGGCCCTCGCCGAATCCGGACCTCGCGTGTAGGCTGGTCCATCGGGTGTGCTCCGATCGCGCGTGCGAACGTGTGCTCGTGCAGTCCCGTCGTGCCGTCCGTCCGGCAGGTCCTCGAGGCCGCAGGGCGAGGCCGACGCGCTGCCTCGGCGCCACCCTCGTCGATCACCGTACCGTCACCCGACGGTCGGTGTGCAGGGCCTGGGGAACCAGGAACCAAGTACGCGGAACTCGGCCCCGGCTTCGCCGGAGGCGGGAGATTGGGGAGGCATGGCGAAGAAGGACGGAGTGATCGAGGTCGAGGGCACGGTCACGGAGGCGCTCGCGAACGCGCGCTTCCGCGTCGAGCTCGACAACGGGCACATGGTGCTCGCGCACATCTCCGGAAAGATGCGCCAGCACTACATCCGCATCCTTCCCGAGGACCGTGTGGTCGTCGAGCTGAGCCCCTATGACCTCGACCGGGGCCGCATCGTCTACCGCTACAAGTGATCGTCCCGGGAGAAGGAAAGCTATGAAGGTCAAGCCGAGCGTCAAGCCGATCTGTGACAACTGCAAGGTGATCCGTCGCCACTCGCGCGTCATGGTCATCTGCTCGAACCCCCGTCACAAGCAGCGCCAGGGCTGAGCGGAGCGATCCGCCCGTCCCGGCTCCTGCCGTGACAGCCGCCGTCAGGCGGCACGCCCCGCAGCGCGGGGCATCGCGCCCGCATCGCGGGCACCACACAAGTGAAGAGACGACACCACCGGCATCGGCCGGTCACCCGCAGGACGGAGGCTGCGGCGTCGGGGAGACAGTCCCGGCGAGGTGTCGGCTCAGGCCTCCGAGACAGTAGGAGAATCTGCACATGGCACGTCTGGTGGGAGTGGACCTTCCGCGCGAGAAGCGCCTCGAGGTCGCCCTGACGTACATCTTCGGCATGGGGCGCACGCGCGCCCAGGAGACCCTCGCCGCGACCGGCGTCTCCGGTGACAAGCGCGTCCGTGAGGTGAGCGACGAGGAGCTCGTCCAGCTCCGCGATCACATCGAGGCGAACTACATGGTCGAGGGCGACCTCCGCCGCGAGGTGGCCGCCGACATCCGCCGCAAGGTCGAGATCGGCAGCTACCAGGGGCTGCGCCACCGCCGCGGCCTGCCCGTCCACGGTCAGCGCACGAAGACCAACGCGCGCACCCGCAAGGGTCCGAAGCGCACGGTCGCCGGCAAGAAGAAGGCTCGCTGATCCGCGGCTTCCGCTGATCGGCCGCCCGGCTCCGTCCCCGGAGCCCGCAGTCACTTCGCGCCGTTGAGGGAACCGGCGCACCCCCACACCACCAGAGGAGTTCTGCCGCATGGCAACCAAGACCCGTCAGGCCGCTGCGCGCAAGCCGCGCCGCAAGGACAAGAAGAACATCGTCAACGGCCAGGCCCACATCAAGAGCACGTTCAACAACACCATCGTGTCCATCACGGACCCGACCGGCGCCGTCATCTCCTGGGCCTCCGCCGGCCAGGTGGGCTTCAAGGGCTCGCGCAAGTCGACCCCGTACGCCGCGCAGATGGCCGCCGAGGCCGCCGCGCGCCAGGCGCAGGAGCACGGCCTGAAGAAGGTCGACGTCTTCGTGAAGGGCCCGGGCTCGGGCCGCGAGACCGCGATCCGCTCGCTCACCGCGACCGGCCTCGAGGTGGGCTCGATCCAGGACGTCACCCCGCAGCCGCACAACGGCACCCGTCCGGCCAAGCGCCGCCGCGTCTGATCCCGTCGACCGTGACGACGGGACGCCCCGCTCGTCACGGTCGACCGTGTCGGGCGGGGTCTCCCGCGCCCGGCGTCCCCGGACCCCTCGCGGGTCATCCCCGTCTTCCAGGCCCACCGCCCCCTTCTGAGCGTCATATGGCGGACGCTCGCCGAAAGGATCCACAGTGCTCATTGCACAGCGCCCCACGCTGACCGAAGAGGTCGTGTCGGACAACCGCTCCCGGTTCGTCATCGAGCCGCTCGAGCCGGGCTTCGGCTACACCCTCGGCAACTCCCTGCGCCGCACCCTGCTGTCCTCCATCCCCGGCGCCGCGGTCACCTCGATCCGCATCGACGGCGTGCTGCACGAGTTCAGCACCGTCCCCGGCGTCAAGGAGGACATCACCGAGGTCATCCTCAACATCAAGAACCTCGTCGTCTCCTCGGAGAACGACGAGCCGGTCGTGATGTACCTGCGCCGCGAGGAGGCCGGCCGCGTCACCGCCGCCGACATCACCCCGCCGGCCGGCGTGGAGATCCACAACCCCGACCTGCACATCGCGACCCTCAACGAGAAGGGCCGCCTGGAGGTCGAGCTGATCGTCGAGCGCGGCCGCGGCTACGTCTCCGCCGCGCAGAACAAGGGCGTCGACGGAGAGATCGGCCGGGTCCCGGTCGACTCGATCTACTCGCCCGTGCTGAAGGTGACCTACAAGGTCGAGGCGACCCGTGTCGAGCAGCGCACCGACTTCGACAAGCTCATCGTCGACGTCGAGACCAAGCCGGCCATCAGCCCCCGCGACGCGGTGGCCTCGGCGGGCAAGACCCTGGTCGAGCTGTTCGGCCTGGCCCACGAGCTGAACCAGGAGGCGGAGGGCATCGAGATCGGCCCCTCGCCCACCGACCAGGCGATGGCCGCTGATCTGGCCCTGCCGATCAACTACCTGAACCTCACGGTCCGCTCGTACAACTGCCTGATGCGCGAGGGCGTCCACACCGTCGGCGAGCTGACCGCCCGCTCCGAGGCGGACCTGCTCGACATCCGCAACTTCGGACAGAAGTCCATCGACGAGGTCAAGGCGAAGCTCGCCGAGCTCGGGCTGTCGCTGAAGGACTCCCCGGCCGGGTTCGACCCCGCTGCCCTGGACTCCTACTCCGACGACTTCGGCGACCAGTACTGACCTTCACTTCCACCAAGGAGAACGACCATGCCTGCACCCACCAAGGGCGCGCGCCTCGGCGGATCCCCCGCGCACGAGCGGATGATCATCGCGGGCCTCGCCACCGAGCTGTTCCGTCACGGCCGGATCACCACCACCGAGACCAAGGCCAAGCGCCTCCGCCCCCACGCGGAGCGTCTGATCACCCAGGCGAAGAAGGGCGACCTCGCCTCCCGTCGCCGCGTGATGCAGACCGTCCGAGACAAGGGCGTCGTCTACCAGCTCTTCGAGGAGATCGCTCCGACCTTCTCCGAGCGTCCCGGCGGCTACACCCGCATCACCAAGGTCGGCCCCCGCAAGGGCGACAACGCCCCGATGGCCGTCATCGAGCTGGTCACGGAGGAGTACTCCGCGAAGCAGTCCGTGGTGAAGGAGGCCGAGGGCGCCGCGAAGAATGCTTCCAAGGCCGACGAGAAGCCCGCCGCCGAGGAGAGCACCGCACCGCAGCGCGAGGAGGCCGCGACGGCCGGGGCGGACGACGCCTGAGCAGCGTCTGATCCCGCCTGATCACGAGGGCGGACCGACGGGAGGGGTCCCGACGGTCCGCCCTCGTCGTCGTCCGCGCCCCTCCGCAGCGTCGCCGAGGCCCCGCCGACTCCCGTCCGGGGCCGCTGCGGTGCTCACCGCCGACTGGACCTCGAGAGGCAGGGGGCGGTGCAGTACGGTGTGTGCAGTCGTCGTGCAGCGGTGTGGCCGGGCAGGTCCCGCACTTCGCAGGCATGGCCGGCGTCCCGTTCCTCATCCTCCGGAGTGACCCCACCATGACGCAGCACCCTTCCTCCTCGTTGTCGCACCCCGGCCTCCCCGCACCGTCCGCCCCGGTCCTCGGGCAGCGGGGCGGAGACGCCCCACCCGCCGGCTCCTCCCTGCGCCGCCGTTCGCTGTTCGCGGGATCGGCGGTGGCCGGCGCTGCGATGTTGGCCACGGGCGTCGCCCGCGCCGAGGGGGAGCCGGACCCCGACGGCGCCCACGAGGACCAGCCGCCCGCGCAGGGCGGCACCGGCCGACGCGCGGCCGAGCCGCGCACCACCACCATCGCGCTGCGGGAGGCGGAGCTCGTGGAGCGCGATGGGCGCCAGGTCCGCAGGGTGGTCGGTCACCCTGCGGCGCTGGTCGGCATCACCTGGGACGAGGGAGATGTCGAGCCGGCCGTCTCGGCGCGCGGCCTGCAGGTCGACGGGGCCTGGAGTCCCTGGCACGAGCTCGAGGTCGCCGTCGACCTCGACACCGGGGTGCGCAGCAGCGGCACGGAGCCGGTGTTCTTCGCCGACGTCACCGAGGTCGAGGTGATCGGCGAGCTGGACGGCGCGGACGCGACCGAGGGCCTGTACGTCCATCTCATCGACTTCCCCGAGGATCCCAAGCAGGCCCCGATGGCGCTGGACGAGGGCGGGATCCCGGCCGACGAGGTCGCGCGCGACCGCGATGGCGAGGAGGCTGCGAGCGCGTCGGCCGAGCCGACCGCGCCGCAGGAGACCCCGCAGCGGCGCGCCGAGGAGACCGCCGCCCCCGAGGAGACCGGCGAGGACGAGCAGCCCGGCTCCGCGCCTGTTCCCTCCGACGGCGGCGGGGCGGGCCCCTCCGACGGGGGTGGTGGCGCGCCCTCCGACAGCGGCGGCGCGGGAGGCGGCGTCGGCGGCGCCGGAATCCAGGGCGCAGCGGTGCCTGCCCGGGGTCCGTTCCAGCCGATGGCGCTGGCCCCGAAGGATCTCGGGATCCCCGGCGCGCCGCCGATGATCACCCGGGCGCAGTGGGGCGCGACGGAGAGCGCGACCCGCTCGACCTCCACGAGCTCCGCCCTGAAGTCCGTGGTGCTGCACCACACCGCCGGGACCAACAACTACTCGCGGTCCCAGGCCGCTCAGCAGATCCGCGGCATCTTCGACTATCACGTGCGCGTGCTGGGCTGGGCGGACATCGGGTACAACGTGCTGGTGGATCGCTACGGGCAGATCTACGAGGGGCGGCACGGCGGCCTCACGCGCAACGTGAACGGCGCCCACGCCCTGGGGTTCAACACCGGCAGCTTCGGCATCTCCGTGATGGGCGACCATTCCTCGCTCAAGGCCAGCACCGAGGCGCGGGAGGCCGTGATGCGGGTGGCCGCCTGGAAGCTACTGTCCACCTTCCTCGACGACGTGAAGGCGAAGAGCTCCTGGACGGTCGGCGTGGACGGCACCCGCTGGAAGCGCGGCACCACGGTGAGCCTGCCGAGGTTCTTCGGGCACCGTGACGTGAACACGACCTCGTGCCCCGGCGACGCCCTCTACAGCGCGATGGACGACCTGCGCTGGGGGATCCAGACCCGGATCGACTCCGGGTGGCGCTTCCATCTGCGCGCCTTCGCGGACCACGGCGGCGCCTCGACGCTGGGCACGGTGCTGACCTCGGCGCAGAAGGAGGGCGACCACACGATCACCCGCCTGTCCGAGGGCCTCATCGTGTCCGGCCCGGGCCTCTCGGCACGGGCGGCGACCACCACCGACTCGATCCGCCGCAGCTGGCGGCCGTCCTGGGGCAGGCCGCTGGAGGACCACGTCAGCGCCGGTGATCGCCACACGCAGCGCTTCGAAAAGGGGATGGCGGTGCGGGAGAACGGGCGCAACCGCTTCGTCACCCCCTACTTCGTTGACGTCCCCGTCACCCACCAGTACTTCCTGGAGATCCACGACCTGCGCGAGCAGGGGATCATCCCCGGCTGGTCGGGGCGGAAGTTCCGGGTCAAGGACGCGACCACGCGCAACCAGGCGATCACCTACCTGTACCGGCTCCTGGGATCGCCGAGCTTCACGCCGCCCACGCGCTCCCCGTTCTCCGACATCACCCCGCGGCACGCGCAGTACCGCGAGGTCACGTGGGCGCATTCGAAGGGGATCCTCGAGCCTTTCTCGAACGGCAGCTTCCGTCCGTCGGCCGCGGTGCGTCGTGACGAGCTCTCCTGTTTCCTGCACCGCGGGGCCGGGAGCCCGAAGTGGTCGCCGGCGCGGGCCTACGGGTTCTCGGACGTGTCGAAGAGCTCGTCGTACGCGACCGAGATCGCCTGGATGGCGGACACCGGCATCTCCGCTGGCTGGGGTCGCTCCTTCAAGCCCGGCGATCCGGTCAACCACGAGCGTCTAGCCGCGCTGCTCACCCGCTTCCAGGGCGTGATCGGCTGAGCGACGCCTGAGCCGCAGACGAAACCGACGGATGGGCGACGGCGCGCGCGAGCTCTCGGCTCGCGCACCCCGTCGTCGTAGCGGCTCAGCTGCTTTCGCTCAGCCGAAGTACCGCGGCAGGGTGCCCTCGCGCAGCTCCCGCAGCTCCCCGATGCCGAAGGCTCCCAGACCCTCGATCTCCAGGGCGTCGCCGCCGGTGGTGCCGATCGCGAGCGCGGGCACCCCGTGCTCGGCGGCGAGGGCGAGGAACCGCTCCTCGGACTCCGTCGGCACGGCGACCAGCGCTCGGGCCTGCGACTCGGAGAACAGGGCGGAGACGAGATCCACGCCGTCGCGCGCGAGCAGGGCGGCGAGGTCGATACGGGCACCGGTCCCGAAGCGGACCACGGCCTCGACCAGGGCCTGGACCAGACCCCCCTCGGAGAGGTCGTGCGCAGCGGCGGCGAGATGCTGCTCGGAGGAGGCGATCAGCACGCGGGCGAGCGCGCGCTCGGCCTCGAGGTCGACCTGCGGGGGCAGCCCGCCGAGGTGCTGGTGGATCACGTCGGACCAGGCCGAGCCCGAGAGCTCCTCGCGGGTCGCGCCGAGCAGCAGCACCGTCTGGCCCTCGCCCTGCCAGCCGGAGGGGACGCGGCGCGCGACGTCCTCGAACACCCCGAGCACGCCGACGACGGGCGTCGGGTGGATCGCGGAGTCGATCAGGCCAGGCTCGCCGGTGGAGTTGTACAGCGAGACGTTGCCGCCGGTGACGGGCACCTCGAGCGCCTCGCACGCTTCGGCGAGCCCGCCGATCGCCTCGACCAGCTGCCACATGGGGCCCGGGTCCTCGGGCGAGCCGAAGTTCAGGCAGTCCGTGATCGCCAGCGGGGTCGCCCCGGCGGTCGCGACGTTGCGGTACGCCTCGGCCAGCGCGATCTGCGCGCCGGTGCGGGGGTCGAGCTTGGTGTAGCGGCCGTTCGCGTCGGTCGCGAGCGCGATGCCGCGTCCGGTCTCCTCGTCGATGCGCAGCACGCCGGCGTCGTCGGGCATGGCCAGCGCCGTGTTCCCGCCGACGTAGCGGTCGTACTGGTCGGTGACCCAGCCCGGGGAGGCGAGGTTCGGGGAGGCGATCAGCGTGCGGATCTGCGCGAGGATCTCCTCAGTGCCCTCGGGGCGGGGGAGGGCCTCGGCGCGGTCGGCCTGGAGGGCGTCCTGCCAGTCGGGGCGGGCGTAGGGCCGGTCGTAGACGGGGGAGTCGATCGCGACGGTCGCCGGGTCCACGTCCACGATCCGCTCGCCGTGGTGGTCGATGGTGAGACGGCCGTCGCCGGTGACCTCGCCGATCACGGCGGCCTCGACGTCCCACTTCGCGGCGATCGCCTGGAACTCCTCGAGCTTCTCCGGCGGGACGACCGCCATCATGCGCTCCTGCGACTCGCTCATGAGGATCTCCCCGGCGGTGAGGGTCGGGTCGCGCAGCAGCACCTCCTCGAGGTGGATGTGCATGCCGGAGCCGCCGTTGGCGGCGAGCTCGGAGGTGGCGCAGGAGATGCCCGCGGCGCCGAGGTCCTGGATGGCCGCGACGGTGCCGGCCGCATACAGCTCGAGGCAGCACTCGATGAGAACCTTCTCCATGAAGGGATCGCCCACCTGGACGCTCGGCCGCTTCAGCGGCCCGTCCTCCTCGAAGGTCTCCGAGGCGAGGATGGAGGCGCCGCCGATCCCGTCCCCGCCGGTGCGGGCGCCGAAGAGGACCACCTTGTTGCCCGCGCCGGTCGCGGCGCCGGAGCGGATGTCCTCGTGGCGCATCATGCCCACCGCGAGCGCGTTGACCAGCGGGTTGGTCTGGTAAGAGGCGTCGAAGACGGTCTCGCCGCCGATGTTCGGCAGGCCGAGCGAGTTGCCGTAGCCGCCCACACCGGCGACCACGCCGTGGACCACCCGGGCGGTGTCGGGGTGGTCGATCGCACCGAAGCGCAGCTGGTCCATGACCGCGACCGGCCGGGCGCCCATCGAGATGATGTCGCGCACGATGCCGCCCACGCCGGTCGCGGCGCCCTGGTACGGCTCGACGTAGGAGGGGTGGTTGTGGGACTCGACCTTGAAGGTCACCGCCCAGCCGTCGCCGATGTCGACGACGCCGGCGTCCTCGCCCATGCCCACCAGCAGCTTCTCGCGCATCGCGTCGGTGGTGTGCTTCCCGAAGGTGCGCAGGTGCTTCTTCGAGGACTTGTAGGAGCAGTGCTCGGACCACATGACCGAGTACATGGCGAGCTCGGCGTTGGTGGGGCGGCGGCCCAGGATCTCGCGGATGCTAGCGTACTCGTCGTCCTTCAGCCCGAGCTCCGCATAGGGCTGCACCTGGTCCGGCGTCGCGGAGGCGTTCTCGACGGTGTCGGACTCCGCGGCGTGGCCGTGGGGGGAGGTGGGAGTGGTCTCAGCGGTCATCGCGGGGTCGGGTCCGTTCGTCACGAGGGCTGGGGGAGCGGCGGGCCTCGCGGCCCGGCGCAGGGTGCCCCCAGTCTACGAGCGACACGGACGGCAGGTGCGCCCGGGGCGAGCGCTGAGACCGGGAGTGGGACCGGAGCGGCATCCGGCGGGACGGCGCGCACGGGAAGAGCGGCCGACGGGGACCTCGTCCCGTCGGCCGCTCTCCCGGTCCGTGCTGCTCAGGCGCTCGGTGCTCGGCCTGTCAGCGCTCTGACCGTCAGCGCTCGGGGCGTCAGCGCGAGGAGCCCTTCTTCCCCTGCGCGCGGCGCGCCCGCTTCTCCGCATCGCGCAGCGCCTTCTCGCTCACGGGCGCGTCGCTGCTCGCCCGCTGCGCGCGGAAGTACGCGGCGGCCTCGTCCTGGCGCTCCTGCTCCCCGCCGAGCGCGATCGGCGCGCGAACGTGGCCCGGGCGGATGTCGAAGGCCGCGACGAGGTCGAGCACGTGCGGGCGCAGGCGCCACAGCAGCCGGCGCAGGTCTCCCTCGATCTGACGGCCGCGCTGGGTGGAGATCATGCCCGAGAGCAGGAACCAGGCGAGGTCGTCGTTGATCGCGGTGAGGCCGAACAGGTCCCGGACGTCGGTGAGCACGGCCCTGGACCCCTCAGCGCCCGAGCCCTCGAGTGCCTCGATCCCGGCGGTGAAGGCGCGCCAGCGCACGAGGTCCGCATGGGCGCGGGCCGCGTCGAGCATCTCGACCTGGTGCTTGTTGACCTCGGCGGCGGCGTCGGCCGGGCTCATCCTCGCGGTGCTGCGCAGGGCGAGGGCGACCTCCTCGACCTTGACCCTGGCGCGGTCGGCGAGCATCTCCTCCTGGAACTCGGCGCTGCGCATCGAGTCGAAGGCGCGGCGCGCGTTGCCGCGGTCGCTCACGCTCTGGCCGAGGCGGGCCCAGGGGGTGTGGCGCTTGGCGAGCACCTCGGCGCGCTGGGCGATGAAACGGCCGATCCCGGCGCGGTCCACGTTCTTCAGCTCGGAGGTGTAGTCCGTCAGCAGCCGCTTGGCGACCAGCTGCAGCAGGATCGTGTTGTCGCCCTCGAAGGTCGCGTACACGTCGAGGTCCTGGTGGAGCCCGACGAGCTGGTTCTCGGCCATGAAGCCGGAGCCGCCGCAGGCCTCGCGGCACTCCTGGATGGTGTCCAGGGCGAGCCGGGTGGAGGTCGGCTTGAGCGTCGCGGCCAGGGTCTCGAGGTCCTCGCGGCCCTCGGGAGTGTCGCCGCGGCCGGAGAACACGTCGTCGAAGGCGTGGAGCAGCTGCTCGTGCGCGAAGGCGCCCGCGTAGGTCGCGGCGAGCTTCGGCAGCAGGCGGTGCAGATGCGCCTGGTAGTCCATCAGCACGGTCTCGCGCGTCGGGTCGGCGGCGGTGAACTGGCGGCGCTGGGTGGCGTAGGTGATCGCGATGTGCAGCGCGAGCTGCGAGGCGCGGATCGCGGAGCCGTCGAGCGAGACGCGGCCCTGCACCAGCGTGCCGATCATCGTGAAGAAGCGCCGCCCGGGGGAGTCGATGGGGGAGGAGTAGGTGCCGTCGGGGGCGACGTCCCCGTAGCGGTTCAGCAGGTTGCGGCGCGGGACGCGCACGTGGTCGAAGGCGAGGCGACCGTTGTCGATGCCGTTCAGGCCGCCCTTCTCGCCGTCGTCCTCGCTCTGCACGCCGGGCAGGAGGTTCCCCTCCGCATCGCGCACCGGCACGTAGAAGCAGTGCACGCCGTGGTCGACACCGTTCGTGATCAGGCGCGCGAAGACCGTGGCGGCCCTCGCGTGGATCGCGGCGTTGCCGAGGTAGTCCTTCCACGCGGCGCGGAAGGGGGTGTTGATGACCCACTCGCCGTCCTCGCCGCCCTCGGGGTCGAAGGTCGCCGTGGTGGCGAGGGACTGCACGTCGGAGCCGTGCCCGATCTCGGTCATCGCGAAAGCGCCGGGGGTCTCGAGGTTCATGGCGCCCGGCACCCAGGCCTTCTGCTGCTCCTCGTCGCCCAGCTGCACGATCGCGGAGGTGAACAGCCCCCACTGGACGCCGGCCTTGATCTGGAGGGACGGGTCGGCGACGACCAGCTCCTCGAAGGCGGCGACGTTGGCGCCGTTGTCGTTCGGACCGCCGAGGTGCTCGGGGAGCATCGGCAGCGAGACCTCTTCCTCGGCGAGGGTCCGGAGCTGGCCGAAGACCCGCTCCCGGTGCTCGGCGACGCTCGCGTCGATCGGGCGGTGCATCTCGGGGCGGGCCGCCCGCTCGCGGGCGTCGCGCCGAGCGTCGGCCCAGCTGCCCAGCAGCGCCTCGGAGACCATCTCGACGTCGAGGCGGGGGCTGCCGTCGGCGGGGACCGGGATCGGGCCGGTCGGCGTGGGGCTCGCGGCGGCGTCGGTGCCTCTCGCGGCGGTGGGCGCGGGGGCGGATGCGGTGGTGGAGGTCTCGGCGGTCATGCGTGCAGTCCCTTCATGAGCCAGGTGACCAGGTGGGTCACGAGCTGATCGGAGGTGAGGGTGGTCGAGGCGCCGTCGGGGGCCTCGAGGTCGTTCATCCAGGTGTCCACGGCCCGTTCGACGAAGCCCACCGCGCCGGTCGCCCAGATCTGCGGCGAGGGGGTCCCGGCGGGGAGGAAGGTCGTGATGATGCGGGTCACGGAGGCGAGGAAGTGGTTCAGCCCGTCGCTGGGGCGGGTGACGAAGCGGTACACGCCGGGGGAGCGCTGCGCGGTCCCGACGTAGGCGCGGATCATCGCGTGGATGCGCTCCCCGGGCGCGGGCTCGCGGCCCATCCGCTCCTCGAGCACGCGCATCTCCGCGAGCAGCTTGTCGTGCATCGCCTGGAGGATGCTGCGGCCCAGGTCGCGCTGGAGGTGGGACTTGTCCTCGAAGTACCGGTAGACGATGGACTTCGAGGTGCCCGAGGCCGCGGCGATGTCCTCCATCGTCACGTCGGGGCCGCGCTCGTGGATCAGGTGCCGGGCCACGTCCAGCAGCTCAGCACGTCGCTGCTCTCGGTGCTGGGCCCAGCGGGCCGAGCGCCCGTCCGCGGGGGCTTGCGTCGTCGCATTCACAGAACCTAGGGTATCAAGTACCGACGGTTCTATGTAAAGTCCTTCCCGACGATCCGTCCCCGTGACCACGAAGAGGTGCCCCACAGTGACCCCCACCGACTCCCCGCGCGATGCGCTGATCCTCGGCGGCAATCGGATCCCGTTCGCCCGCTCCGGCGGGCCCTACGCCGGGATCTCCAACCAGGACCTGCTCACCGCCGCGCTCGAGGGCCTCGTCGCCCGCTACTCGCTCCAGGGCGAGAAGCTCGGCGAGGTCGCCGGCGGCGCCGTGCTGAAGCTCGCCGGCGACCTCAACCTCGCCCGCGAGAGCGCGCTGGGCACGCCGCTGGACCCCCGCACCCCCGCCGTCGACATGTCCAAGGCCTGCGCGACCAGCCTCGAGACCGTCCTGCACGTCTCCAACCGGATCCGCCTGGGCCAGATCGACTCCGCGATCGCGTGCGGCGTCGACTCCGCCTCCGACTCGCCGATCGAGGTCACCCCGCGCCTGCGCCGCATCCTCCACCGCGCCTTCGCGGCGAGGACCGCGATGCAGCGCGTCAAGGCGCTCTCCGCGATCCGCCCCGCGGACCTCGCCCCGGTCCCGCCCCGCAACGGCGAGCCCCGCACGGGCCTGTCCATGGGGGAGCACCAGGCGCTGACCACCGCGCAGTGGGGCATCACCCGCGAGGCCCAGGACGAGCTCGCGCTCGCCTCCCACAAGAACCTCGCCGCCGCCTACGACGCCGGGTTCCTCGACGACCTCGTCACGGGCTACCGCGGCCTCGCCCGCGACCAGAACCTGCGTGCCGACTCGACCCTGGAGAAGCTCGGCACCCTCAAGCCCGTCTTCGGCGTGAAGTCGCCGCAGGTCGCAGAGCCGACGATGACCGCCGGCAACTCCACCCCGCTCTCCGACGGCGCCTCCTCCGTGCTGCTGGGCAGCGCCGAGTGGGCCGCCGAGCGTGGCCTCACCCCGCTCGCCCGCGTGGTCGACGCGCGCAGCGCCGCCGTCGACTTCGCCCACGGCGACGAGGGCCTGCTCATGGCCCCCGCCTACGCGGTCCCCGAGCTGCTGGACGCGAACGGCCTGGCCCTGCAGGACCTCGACCTCTACGAGATCCACGAGGCCTTCGCCTCCACCGTGCTGACCACGCTCAAGGCCTGGGAGTCCGAGGAGTTCTGCCGCGAACGCCTGGGCCGCTCCGCGCCGCTCGGCGCGATCGACCGCTCGCGGCTGAACATCACCGGCTCCTCGCTCGCGGCCGGCCACCCCTTCGCCGCGACCGGCGGACGCCTCGTCGCGACCCTCGCCAAGCTCCTGCACGAGCGGGCGAAGGAGACCGGCCAGGTCCAGCGCGGCCTGATCTCGGTCTGCGCCGCCGCCGGCCAGGGCACGGTCATGCTGCTCGAGTCCGTCACCGACTGACACCCCGACCCTTCACGGAGGTCCCCATGGTCGACGCCTACACCCGCTTCATCCGCTCCGCCCCCGGCGGCATGCTCGCCAAGCAGCTGGGCCTGCCCCGACCCTCCCGGCTCCTGCGCCGGGAGGACCGCCCCGAGCCCGTGCTCGGCCCCGTCGTCGTGCTCGGCGCCTCGGCCGGCGCCGATGCGGTCGCCCACCGACTCCTCGAGGGCGGCGTCGACGTGCGCCGCCGCGTCGAGGGCCTGCGCTCGATCGGCTCGGTGATCGTCGTGGCCGACGAGCTCTCCGCGCCCGCGGAGCTCGGGCCGCTGCTGCTCCCGCTCGCCGGGGCGATGCGCGCCCTCGCACCGGGCGCGCGCCTGGTGACGATCTCCCGCCCGGCGACGGGCGAGGAGCCTGCGCGCGATGCCGCCCGCGGCGGTGTCGAGGGGTTCCTGCGCTCGGTCGCGCACGAGATGCGCGGCGGCGCGACCGCCAACGGCATCCTGCTGGCAGACGGGGTCGGTGTCGACGCCCCCGGCGCCGTCGGCGCGCTGCGCTTCTTCCTCTCCGCCCGCAGCGCCTTCATCACCGGTCAGCTGCTGACCGTCTCCACCGAGGCGGGCAGCACGACCGAGAACGCCTCGCTCCCGCTCGCCGGGCGCACGGCGCTGGTCACCGGTGCAGCGCGCGGCATCGGGGCGGCGATCGCCCGCACGCTCGCGGCCGACGGCGCGAGGCTCGTGGTGCTCGACGTCCCCGGCGCGGGCACCGAGCTCGCGCGCCTGGCCAACGAGCTGCGCGCGATCCCGCTCCAGCTCGACGTCACCTCGGCCGACGCCGGGCGCCGGGTGGTCGAGTTCCTGCGCGAGAAGGGGCTGAGCCTCGACGTGCTGGTGCTCAACGCCGGCATCACCCGGGACAAGCTGTTCGCCAACATGACCCCGGACCGCTGGGACCCGGTGCTCGCGGTGAACATCACCAGCCAGATCGCGCTCACCGAGTCGCTGCTCGAGGCCCAGGGCGAGGGCGGCGGCGTGCTCGGCGCGCAGCCGCGCGTCGTCTCGCTCGCCTCCACCAGCGGCATCGCCGGCAACCGCGGCCAGACCAACTACGCCGCGTCCAAGGCGGGTGTGATGGCCTTCGTCGACGCGCTCTCGGGTCGTCTCGCCCCGCTCGGCGGCACCGCGAATGCGGTCGCGCCCGGCTTCATCGAGACCGAGATGACCGCGAAGATGCCGCCGCTGACCCGCGAGGTCGCCCGGCGCGTGAACTCGCTGCAGCAGGGCGGCCTGCCCGTCGACGTCGCCGAGGCGATCGCCTTCCTCGCGAGCGACGAGGCGGGCGGCGTGCAGGGCGAGACCCTGCGCGTGTGCGGCCAGAACATGGTGGGCAAGTGAGGGCGGGGCAGGGCGCCGCGGCGCACGCCGAGAACGCGCCGGAGCAGGTCAAGCACCTCTCCGACGTCCCCTCGTTCCCCGCGATCTACGCCGCCGCGCTCGACCCGCGCTCCCGCCTCGGCGGGAAGCGCGGGAAGGGTGGAAAGGGCGGTGCGGGCGGCGGCGCGGAGACGCTGCCGAACATCGCCTACCGGGTGAGGAAGGTGCGGATCGACGCCGAGCGCGCCCGCGACTTCGACCACCTGATGGGCGGTCCCGCGACGGACCTGGTCCACCCCGGCGTGCTGCACGTGCTCGCCTTCCCCGTCTCGCTCGCGCTCATGGCCCGGCGCGACTTCCCCTTCCCGCTGCTGGGCCTCGTCCACCTGCGCAACCAGGTGCTCCAGCACCGGCCCGTGAAGGTGGACGATCTCGTGGACGTCGAGTGCCGGGTGCGGGACCTGCGCCCGCACCGCAAGGGCCGCACCTTCGAGGCGGTCTCCACGATCCTCGGCGAGGACGGCGAGATCATCGCCACCGACGTCTCCACCTATCTCGTCAAGGGCGGGGAGCCGGCAGCGGCGGAGCCCTCGGGCACCGCTCCGTCGGACGGCGGGCGGTCGCGGCGCGACTTCGAACCGCCGCAGCCGACGGGCCGCTGGGTGCTCGGTGCGAACATCGGACGGCGCTACGGCGCGGTCTCCGGCGACGTGAACCCGATCCACCTCTCCGCCGTCACCGCGAAGGCCTTCGGCTTCCCCTCGGCGATCGCGCACGGGATGTACACCGCCTCGCGCGCCTTCACCGAGGCGCGGGTGGACCTGTCGAAGCCGCTGCGCTGGGACGTCACCTTCGACGCCCCGGTCACGCTGCCCGGCTCCGTGCTCGTCGCCTTCGAGGACGATCCATCGGCCGGGACCGCGCGGTGCGTGGGCTGGAAGCCCGCCCGCGGGGAGAAGGGGCCGCGGCGCTGCTTCGAGGTCGAGGTGACGACGCTCGAGCGGTAGACGGGGCGGGGTCGGGACGGTCTCGGCGGTGTCCCCGCCGCTCTCGCTGTCGTGGCTCCTGCTGATTCTTCGAGCGGTGATCGGTCGAGAGCGCGAACAGGAGTCAGGCGACGTTCGAAACGATGTGGGGTCGGCGACGCCCGTTCCCTCCGGCCGATCGCGGCGACCGTACCCATGGTCGTGAGGTGCGTGAGCGTCACGTCTCCTCCACACAGGATGGTTGTCCACAATTCCGGACTACTGATCAGTAGTGATGGCGCAGCTCTTCCGTTCATCGAACAGACCTGCGAAAATACAGGCATGTCATTCGATTCGCGTGGTGGGGCCGTCGAGCCCCCGGAGCCCGACGGGGAGTCCCGGCGGCCCGGTGGCATGCCGAGCCTCGTCGCGGGGGTCGAGGAGCTCGTCGTCGACGGCATCGACGTCGTCCTGGCCGAGGCGGCTCTCGCACGGCTCGGGGAGCGGGGATCGGCCGATCTCGAGGCGCTCGACGCGCAGCGGACGATCGCCCTGCTGACGGAGCTGCGGAAGCTCTCCGGCGCGGTGGCGGCGATCGAGGCGCGTGCCCTCGTCCGTCTCGAGTCGGCGGTCGCGGAGGACGGCCTCGAGCGCGGGGAGACGCCCCGGCAGGCGCAGAGGGTCGCGCGTGCGGAGGCTGCAGCCGCGCTGAAGAAGTCCACGTCGGCCGCGGGGCAGAGCATGTCCTCGTGCAGGCGGCTGGTCCGTTCGATGCCGCGTGTGCTCCGGGCTCTCGCCCAGGGGCGGGCGATGCCCGCCGCAGGTCACCAGGTGGGACGGGCGATGGGGCCGGCGACGCCTGAACAGCGGGAGCATGTGGACCGGATCCTCGGCGCGCATCTCGCGGACCTCGAGGACTGCGGACCGGGGGAATGGGGCGACGAGGCCGCGCGGATCCTCCACGCGCTGGACCCCGAGGGTGCGGCCGCGCGTCACCGCGTGGCGCGACGGGAGCGCAGCGTCACCGTGCGCCGCGGACGGCACGGCATGGCGACCCTGACCGCGCATCTGCCCGGCCTCGACGCCGCGCGGATCCGCAAGACGCTGTCGGTGGCCGCCGAGCGGTCGCGGGCCGACGGCGACCGGCGCGGTCACCAGCAGATCATGGCCGATCTCCTCGCCGACACCGTCCTCGGCCGCGGCGAGGGAGGCGAGCTCCCTGTGGTCGACATCGGCGTAATCATCACCGACCGCTCCCTGCTCGCGCCCGGCCATGCCGACGCCGCGACCGTGGAAGGACTCGGCGCGGTCCCGTACGAGCACATCCGCGAGGAGATGCTGCGCGCGCTCGAGCACCCGGACCCCGAGGTCGTCCTCGCGCTGCGGAAGCTCCTCCAGGACGCGGAGGACGGGCAGCTCGTCGCAGTGGAGTCCCGATCACGGGCGTTCCCGGCCGGCCTCGGCCGCCTCCTCCGCTACGCGCACCAGACCTGCCGCGCTCCGCACTGCGATGCGAGCATCCGGCAGAACGACCACATCGTCCCCTGGCCGCAGGGCGGGCCGACGAGCCTCGACAACGGCAACGGGCTCTGCGCCGCCGACAACCAGAAGGAGGCGGCGGGCGCGACAGCCCGTGTGGTCATCGACGAGGACGGCACACGACGCATCGTCGAATGGACGACCCGCTATGGACAGACCGCAAGGCGGCGCGGCGTGAACTTCGACCCCGTCGGCACGGCGCTGCGGAAGGCGGGAAAGGCACCGGCTGTCCCGGACGTCGGCGAGGGAGGCGCCGCAGACCCTGACCATGACGTGCTCCCCCCGATGCACCGACGCTTCGCGCTGCCGGAGCTTCGTGCAGTGGAGGAGGACGGCGAGGTGCAGGCTGCCGAGGTGCACCCCGAGGACGCGCGGCCCCTCAGCGAAGGGCCCGCTCCCGACGCAGAGCCCACGACGTCGCGACGAGGAGGCACAGTGCGGCCGCATCCTCCCGCAGGGAGAAGAGCGGCCCGGGTGGACTACCTCGTGGTCCTGCCGCCCACTGGCTCACGCGCACGGCCACCGGAACAGGACGCGGCCTGAGACCGAGCCGTCGGCACCTTCAGCCCAGACCGGCCTCGAGCGTTCCCAGCAGGTGCTCGACGAACTCGGCGGGCCGGACCTCGTCGAGCAGCTCCACCGTCGGTCCTCGACCCCACCGCCCCAGCTCGTCGCCGACGGTCTGACCGCGGGTGAGCGTCCCCGCCACCTCGACGTCCACGGGGAGCGGCCGGGTGCTCGCGAACTCGCCGGTCAGGGCATGGGCGGTGACCAGCGGATCGTGCACGTGCGCGGTCCAGCCGAAGCCGTCGGCCTGATGGAACTCGAAGTAGAACCGCACCGCATCGGCGAGGATCCGCGCGACCGGATGCGCCGAGCGGGCGGCGAGGGCCTCGAGCCGCTCGAGCTCCGCCCCGGTGAAGACGATCTGCTCGGTCGCCTGCAACGCGCCCAGCACCGGCAGCTGCGGCGCCGTGGCGAAGGCGGCGAGCACGCGCTGCGCCGCCTCCGGGTCCACCGCGATGTTCCACTCGCTGGTCGCACCGGTGTTGCCGCGATGGTTGATCGCACCGCCCATCACGTGCAGCCGGCGCAGCAGCCGCGGCAGCTCCGGCTCGATCTCGAGGGCGAGCGCGAGATTCGTGTGCGGTCCGAGCACCAGGCCGACGAGCTCCCCGGGCCGCTCCCGCGCCAGCTCCACCCACAGCAGCGCCCCCGAGCGGGGATCCTCCGCGCGCGCGGCCTCGGGCAGTTCGGCGTGGCCGAGCCCGGCCGGCCCGTGGGTGTCGTCGGCGAACATCGGCGGCTCGACCAGCGCACGGTCCGCACCGAGGGCGACCGGCGCGTCCACGCCCAGCAGCTCCGAGAGCGCGAGGTTGTTGCGGTGCACGGTCGCGGCCGGGACGTTCCCGCCGGTCGAGACGATCCCGGCGACCTCCGCGTCGTCCCGGCAGGCGAGATAGGTCAGGGCGATCGCGTCGTCGATGCCGGTGTCGCAGTCGACCAGGAGGGAGAGTGCCATGGAGTCAGCCTACGGAGGCACGGACGCTCGTGATCCGGCCGCCGACCGGGGCGAGACGGCCGGCACCTCCCGTCGGCGCCGGCTCGGACCGGCGACGCTCGTATCGTGCGACACGCGGAGAGCACCGGGCTCTCGGGGCGCTGGAATACGTCAGCCCATCGGCCCGAACAGGACGAACGCGAGGACGGCGATGAGGAGCGCGCCCGGGATCAGCATGCTCCCCACCAGCAGTCGGGGCCGGCCCTCGGCGGAGTTCGCCCCGGCTCGCAGGCCCTGGCCGATGAACCAGGCCGCGAGGACGAGATCGATCAGCGCCACGAGCAGGAGGACGACGAAGGGGGCGGTGTCCATGCACCCATCCCACCATGCTCCCCGGCGCGACAGAGGCCGCTTCCGGAATCCCTTCCCTCGGGCCGCAGGAGGGCGGAGGATCTCTTCATGGCGCATCCGCAGATGTTCGACGACGACGATCCGTGGCTCGAGCGCGTCCGGGAGATCGCGCTCGCCCTGCCCGGGGCGAGGGAGAAGATCAGCCATGGCCGGCCCGCCTTCCACACCGTGAAGGTGCACTGCTACTACGGCGGATCCCTCAAGGTCGACGGGGAGTGGGTTCCTCATGAGCAGTCCGTGATGCTGCACCTCCCGCCCCGGGAACGGGCCGCGCTCGCCGAGGAGCCCCGCAGCTACGTGCCCGCCTATCTCTGCCCGTCGGGCTGGCTCGGCATCGACCTGGACGAGGCGACCGACCTCGTCGAGCTCGCCGAGCTGATCGAGGAGTCCTACCGCACCGTCGCCCCGGCGCGGCTGATCGCCGAGCTGGAGGCGCGGGAGGGCTGAGCTGGAGGCAGGGCCCGCGGCCGACTCAGCTCGGCGGCGTCGGCAGCTCCTGGAACGCCTCGAGCAGCGGCATGAGGTGCTCGCCGATCTCGACCTGCGCGAGCAGCAGCCCGATCGTCCCGTCGGCGTCGACGAAGTAGTCCGTGCCGTACCCGCCGGACCAGCCCCAGCGGCCGCGATGCTCCCCTCCGGTGACGACGCTGACCCCGAAGCCCCAGCCCGTCCCGTCCCAGAAGCCGGGGTAGAACGAGTCGGGCTGCTTGACGGACGAGGGCACCTGATCGGTCGTCATCATCGCGAGGTGCTCCGGGGAGAGCAGCTCCCCGTCCCGCAGCGCGCGCAGGAAGCGCAGGTAGTCCGCGGCGGTCGAGACGAGCTCGCCGTGGGAGACGTCCCCGGGCGGCGGTCCGACGAGCGGTCCGCCGGCCGCGGGCTCGACCTCCGCCGGCTCGCCGTCCTCGACGGCGAAGGCAGGCGGGAGGCGGTGTCGCTGCGCCTCAGGCACGAACGCGCCGGTGTCGACCATCCCGAACGGATCCAGCAGGTCCGCGCGCAGGTGCGCGTCCAGCGGCGATCCGGTCACCCGGGAGAGCAGGATCCCGAGCACGGAGAAGGAGTGGTGGTAGCGCCACACCCGACCGGGCTCGCCCGCCAGCGGCAGCGCGCCGAGCGCCGCGAGCCATTCGTCGGCCGCGAGGGTCCACGGCGCCGAGCCCGCCTCGAGGCCGGACTCCGCCATCGCCCGTTGCAGCGGGCCCTCCGCGGTCGCGATCCCGAGCCCGGAGGTGCAGGTCAGCAGATGACGGAGCGTGATCTCGGTGGGGGAGGGGAAGGCCCGGTCGAGGTCGGCGTCAGGACGGGGGAGCACGCGCGGGGCGGCGAGCTCGGGGAGCCAGGGAGCGACCGGGGAGTCGAGCGCGAGCACGCCCCGTTCGACCAGGCGCAGCGCCGCGACGGCCTGGATCGCCTTGGTCATCGACTGGATGCGCACGATCGCATCGGCCCGGAACGCCGCACCCCCGGGCGCGACCGCCCCGCGGGCGACGGGCTCGGGATCCCGCCCGTGCGCGATGATCCCGCCGGGCACGGTCCCCGCATCGATCGCGGACTCGAGCAGTCGGACGGCGGGCGAGGTCGGCGGCGACATGGACACAGCGTAGGGGTGCGGTCGACAGCCGGGACAGGGCCGGCCGTGCGGACCACCCCGCCGCCTAGACTCGGACCATGACCACCTTCGAGGACTTCGTGCTGCTGGAGCCGCGTGAGGTCCCGCTCGGCGGACCGCGCGGCATGACCGTGCACCGCACCCTGCCCGCCCGGCGCACCTCCCTCATCGGCGCCTGGTGCTTCGTGGACCACTTCGGTCCCGACGACGTCTCCGCGACCGACGGGATGCGCGTGGCCCGCCACCCGCACACCGGCCTCGCGACCGTGTCCTGGCTGTTCGACGGGGCGATCACCCACCGCGACTCGATCGGCAGCCACGCCCTGGTGCGGCCCGGCGACGTGGACCTCATGGTCGCCGGCTCCGGCATCACCCACTCGGAGTTCTCCGCGAACGACACCACCGTGCTGCACGGCGTCCAGCTCTGGTACGCCCTGCCGGACCGCACCCGCTTCCGCGAGCAGGAGTTCCTCGTCCGCACCCCGGCGGAGGTCGCGACCGGCACGGCCCGCGCCCGCGTGGGCCTCGGGACGCTGCACGGCGTGGACGGCGACGGGGACCTGCTCGAGGACGCGAGCCCCGTCGTCACCGACACGGACCTCGGCATGGCCCAGCTCGAGCTGCGTGCCGGGAGCATGCTGCGGCTCGACCTCGACCCGGGACACGAGCACGGCGTGCTCGTGGACCGCGGCACCGCGCGGCTCACGACGGCCCGCGGGACGGGACCTGCGACGGGCGGAACGGGCGACGAGTCGTCGGCCCGGTCGCTGCGCGCCGATGTCGCGCCGCGCGAGCTGATGGTCCTGCCCGACGGTGTCGACCACCTCGAGATCGAGGTGACCGGCGACGAGGACCTCCGCCTGATACTGCTGTCCGGGGAGCCCCTGGGCGAGGACATCATCATGTGGTGGAACTTCGTGGGCCGCTCCCACGAGGAGGTCGAGGCGTTCCGCGCCCGCTACCAGGCCGAGATCGGCGTCGAGCTCGCGCTCGAGGACGCCCCGATCGCGCAGAGCGCCCGTGAGCGCGGGGGACTCGCCGAGGACGACGAGCAGTTCGGCCCCTTCGCCCCGCACACCCCCGCCGCGCTGCCCGCCCCGAGGCTGCCGGGCGGGCGCCTGCGCTCGCGGGGACGGCGGGGCATGCCCGCCTGAGACCGACGCGCGGGCCGCGCCCCTGCCTCCGAGGAATGCCGCACGCCCCCGCCGTGCACCCGACGTCCCTGCCCTCCATCCCACTGCACGAGAGATCTCATGACCAGCACCGCTGCCCTGCCCGAGCCGACCGGCGAGCTCCCCGCCCCCGACCAGACCGAGCGGGTGATCCTGCGCGCCGCCCAGGAGCACGGCGAGATCGGCTGCCCCTGCGACATGCTCGTGATCGGGGATGCGACCGGTGTGCTGACCGCCGAGGCGCTCGAGCTCGTCGCCGACCACCCCGGCGCGCGGGTCCTGTCGTGGACCAGCTCCCGCGCGGAGACGGACGCGCTCGCCGCGCTGCTGCCCGGTCCGCTTCAGGCCGGGCGCCTCGTGCTGCCGACGGATGCGGAGCCCGCCCCGCTCGAGGAGTTCGCGGCCGGGGCCGAGGCGCATCTCGCGCTGGCCCGTCTGCCGAAGTCCCTCGCCGCGCTCGAGGACCTCGCCCGACGCCTCGCGGTCGTCGCGGAGCGCAGCGGGCGGGACGATCTCACCCTCGTCGCCGGCGGCCGCGTCAAGCACATGACCCATTCCCAGAACGACACCCTCGCCGCCGTGTTCTCCGAGGTGCGCGGCTCGCGCGGACTGGGCAAGTCCCGCGCCCTCGTCGCCTCGGGCCCGCGCGCCGACGTCGACGCCGCGCAGCCCGCGACCGGTGAGGTGCGCATCGCGGTGCGCGGTCAGGAGCAGGCGCTCGCGCTGCGCGGCCTCGGCGGCGTGTTCGGCGGGGCCCGGGCCGACGCCGGCTCCCTCCTGCTGCTCGAGGCGCTCGATCGAGCGGTCGTCGGCGGGCAGCTCGCGACGGGAGGCGAGCGGTCCGCTACCGCCGCAGAGGACGGAACCGGGGAGAACGCGATGGCCCGCGCGGACGGGGACGCCGGCGACCTGCCCCTCGCGGTGGACCTCGGCTGCGGCAACGGCCTGCTCACCGCGTATCTCGCCGCCGCGCTCCCGGAGGCTCGGGTGCTCGGCAGCGACGACGACGCCGACGCGGTCGCCTCGACCCGCGCGACCCTCGCCGCCTCCGGACTGGACCGCGAAGGGGTGGAGGTGACCTGGGACGTCTCGCTCTCCCGGTGCGAGGAGGCGAGCGCCGACCTGGCGCTGCTGAACCCGCCCTTCCACGACGGCACCGTGGTCGACGCGACGCTCGTCCAGGGCCTCCTCGACGCCGCGGCCCGCGTGCTGCGCCCCGGCGGGCAGCTGTGGTTCGTGCACAACTCCCACCTGCGCTACCGGCCCGAACTCGAGGCCCGCTTCGGTGCCGTCCGCCAGCGCGCCCGCGACCGCCGCTTCACGGTGCTGAGCGCGGTCAGGGCCTGACCGCGCAGGCCGCTCCCGGGGAGGAGGCTGCCGTGACGGGGCCTCGGGGCCGGCGAGGCGATGTCGCCGCTCAGGCCACCATGCTGCGCAGCACCGAGCTGAACATGGTCAGTCCGTCGGTGCCGGTGCGGGTGCCCGCGCCGGGCTCGTCGGGCCCGAAGCCGGGCTCGACCGCGTGCTCCGGGTGCGGCATGAGGCCCACGACGTTGCCCGCGGCGTTGGTGACGCCCGCGATGTCGTGGCGCGAGCCGTTGGGATTCTGCTCGAAGCCGGCCGGGCCGTGGGTGGCGCCGGCGGCGTAGCGGAAGACCACACGGCCCTCGTCCTCGAGCTGGGCTAGGGTCCGCTCGTCGGCCACGTACTGGCCGTCCTGGTTCTTCAGCGGCACCCGGATTACCTGGCCGGCCTCGTAGCCGGAGGTCCAGGCGGTGCGGTTGTTCTCCACGGCCAGCGGCTGGTCGCGGCAGATGAACGCGCGGTGCGCGTTCTTGATCATCGCACCGGGCAGCAGATGCGTCTCGCAGAGGATCTGGAAGCCGTTGCAGATGCCGAGGACGGGCATGCCGCCGTTCGCGGCGTCGACCACCTTGTCCATCACGGGGGCGAAGCGGCTGATCGCCCCCGCGCGCAGGTAGTCGCCGTAGGAGAAGCCGCCGGGCAGCACGACCGCGTCGACCTCGTGCAGCGAGTCGTCGCCGTGCCACAGCGCGACCGGCTCGGCGCCGCCGAGCCGCACGGCGCGCAGCGCGTCGCGGTCGTCGAGCGTGCCGGGGAAGGTCACCACACCGATGCGCATCAGGCCGCGCCCTTCGCGGAGGGGTCCTCCACGTCGATCGAGACGACGTCCTCGATCACCGGGTTCGACAGCAGGGTCTCGGCGGCCTCGCGCAGGGAGGCGAGCACCTCGTCGGTGACCTCGCCCTCGACCTCGAGCTCGAACCGCTTGCCCTGGCGCACCGAGGCGATGCCCTCGAAGCCCAGACGGGGTAGCGCGGCGGCGACCGCCTTGCCCTGCGGGTCGAGGATCTCCGGCTTCGGCATGACGTGGACCACGACACGTGGCATGGGGGCACTCCTGAGGGGACGTGTGGCGCGCGCGGCGGCGTGCCGGGGGCAGGTGCTCGGGCACGGCCCGAGGGCCCCATCGTACCGAGGAACGCCGCGGCGCCGACGGGGCGCCCATGGCGGCGCCCTCCCGAGCGGACGGCCCGTTGCCCTGGCACGTACCGGCCGACGGGACTAGGTTCGAGGCACGCGACCTCGACCCCCGGGAGGACCCGATGAAGATCCGCCACCTCGTCCATTCCTGCCTGCTCGTGGAGACCGCCGGGCGGCGCCTGCTCGTGGATCCGGGCGGCTTCAGCGCGGACGCGGTGCGGGGCCTGGGCGCCGAGGAGCTCGCGAGCCTCGACGCCGTGGTGATCACCCATCAGCACCCCGACCACGTCGACCCCGATCTGCTGGGCGAGGCCCTCGCCGCCGCGTCCGACGCCGAGGTGATCGCCGAGCCGGAGACCGCCCGGATGCTCACCGCCGCCGATGCCTCCGACGGCGGCGCCGGCGAGGGGAGCGGCGGGCCACTCGTCGCGCAGGAGCGGGTGATCCCGCTCGCGGCCGGGGAGGCGCACCGCTTCACGCCCGTCGGCGACCACCCGTCGCTGCGGCTCGAGGCCGTCGGCGGACGCCATGCGATCATCCACCCCGACATCCCGCGGATCGGGAACTGCGGGATCGTCCTGTCCGCCGGGGACGGGCCGCGGCTCGGCATCACCGGCGACTCCCTCGAGCCGGTCCCCGAGTTCCACGGCATCGACGTCCTCGCCTTCGCCGTCACGGCGCCCTGGTCGAAGATGTCCGAGACCATCGAGTTCCTCCGCGCCGTCGGCCCGCGACTCGCCCTGCCCGTCCACGACGCGGTCGCGAGCGACCTCGGACGACCGATCTACCTGCGCCAGGTCACGAACCTCGCCCCCGAGGGCACCGAGGTGCGGGACTGGCCGGAGGACGGCGTCGTCGAGATCGCCCGGAGCTGAGGCGCCATGTCGCACCGGGCCGAGAGCGAGCGCCGCCTCGGGGAGGCGCTCGCGGCGACCGACCGGCGACGGTTCCTCCCCGAGGAGCTGCGGCGGCTCGCCCGCGAGGATCGGCCCCTGCCGATCGGCCACGGCCAGACGAACTCCCAGCCCACGACGGTGCGGAACATGCTCATCCTCCTCGACGTGCGACCGGGGCAGCGAGTGCTCGACCTCGGCTCGGGATCGGGGTGGACGACGGCGCTGCTGGCCCGGCTGTGCGGACCGGAGGGGAGGGTGATCGGCGTCGAGCGGCGCGCCGAGCTGATCGGTCCGGCCCGGGCCGCGCTCGCCGGGACAGCGGACGCGGGGACGGCGGATGCCGAGATCCGTCTCGCGCACCCCGGCGTGCTCGGCGCGCCGCAGGACGCGCCGTACGACCGGATCCTCGTCTCCGCGCAGGCCGACGCCGTGCCGGAGAGCCTCGTCGCGCAGCTCGCGGACGGCGGCGTGATGGTGATCCCCGTGCGCGAGCGGATGCTGCGCCTGGAGCGTCACGGCGAGGGGGTCACCGTGAGCGAGCACGGCGCCTATCTCTTCGTCCCCCTCGTCGAGGATCCGCCGACGACCCGCTGACAGCAGCGCTGGACACGAGGGGCGTGCGCCGGGCGGGACCGGTAGGGTGTGGGGCGTGCACGGGAGTCCGGTAGGCCGGGCTGAGAGGGAGTACTCGAACTCCGACCGTAGAACCTGATCCGGATCATGCCGGCGCAGGGAGCTCCGCCGAGCGATCGTCGCCGCGCGCCCGTGCCCGTACGAAAGGCATGGACCGTGACCTCATCGCCCGCCCGCACCTCCTCCGCGACCGAGGACGTCGCCTGGACGCCCGGCGTGTCCGCCGAGTCTGCCGCAGCCGTCGACGACCCGACCGCGACCCCGCTCGGCTTCGGCGTCGGCGCCCGCGTCACCGCCGCCGTGATGAGCGAGGACTACGCCAGGATCCTCACCGATGCGCTCTCCCGGCTGGACCTCACCGGCCTCGTGCACGAGACCGGGGACGTCTCGACCTATCTCGGCGGCCACGAGACCCACCTCCAGCGCGCCCTGATCGACCTGGCCGAGGCCCTCGCCCGCACCGGTCACCACGCGACCCTCTCCGTGCTCCTCTCGCGCGGCTGCCCCGGCGAGGTGGCCTGCGAGCTGCCCGGCGGCGCGGGCCCCCGCGCGACCGAGGTGCCGCAGCCGCGCCGCACCGGTCGCTTCGCGAGCGCCGAGTGGGCCCTGTACCCGCTGGCCGACGAGGTCGCCGTCGACGGCACCGCCCCCGATCACATGCGCGACATCTACGCCGCGATCGAGCATGCGAAGGACCTCGGCACCTTCCGCGGCTCCGAGCACTTCGTCACCCGGCTCGAGGGCGACGCCGGCGACGTGATCGCGACCGCGCTCGCCGGCTGGCTGCTCGTCGGCCGCGGCGTCCAGCACGTCACCAGCCACCTCACCCTCTCGCTGAACAGCCCCTCGCACGAGGTGCGGGAGCTCGCGGCGGGCGCCGACGCACCGGGCGGCGACGACGAGGGCCGGGAGGATGCGCGATGACCGAGGAGCACGGCACCGCCGCGCCCGCGCACGAGTCCGCCGCTCCCGACGCGGCGCCCGCCGACGTCGGCGCGACCGCCTCTGCCGGCACGTCCCGTCGCCGCACCCCGCTGAGCCTGCGCGAGCTCGTGCTCGTGGTGGTGCTCGGCGTCGTGTTCGGGTTCCTGTACTGGGTGTTCGTGCAGGCCTGGAACGGCCTGGCGATCGCGATGGGCCCGGCCGGGGACCTCGCCCAGCACCTCGTGTTCGGCTCCTGGCTGCTGGTGGCGCCGATCGCGATCGCGATCCTGCGCCGCCCGGGCGTGGGGATCCTCGCCGAGATGCTCGCCGCGATCATCGAGGTGGTCTTCCTCGGCAGCCCCGTCGGCCCCCTGCTGCTGCTCTCCGCGGCGCTGCAGGGGATCGGCTCCGAGCTGCCCTTCGCCCTGGCCCGCTATCGCCGCTTCGGCTGGGGCGTGTTCGCCGCCTCCGGCGCGCTCGGCGCGGGTCTGGTGTTCTTCTGGACCGCGTACCGGATGGGCTGGTACGGCCAGGACCTGCTCGCGCTCCGGCTCGGCATGCAGGTGCTGTCCGGGATCGTACTCGGCGGACTGCTGGCGAAGGTGATCGTCCGCGCGCTCGAGCGCACCGGCGTGCTCGCCGACTTCGCGATCGGCGCCGCGGACGCGGCACCGATCCCCGAGCGCCGTGTCCGCTGAGGCGCACGCCGCGGGAGCGGCCCCGGTGCAGGAGCAGAGCCCGGTTCGGTCCCCGGTCACCGCCGGGGATCCCCGGGTTCTGGTGGCCGAGGGGCTCGAGGCGGTGCTGCCCTCGGGGGCCGGTGTCGGCCCCTGGAGCGGGGAGATCCGTGCGGGCGAGCAGGTGCTGCTGCTGGGACCGTCCGGCTCGGGCAAGTCGACCCTGCTGCGGGTGCTCGCCGGGGCGATCCCGTCCCATCAGCGCGGTCGGGTCACCGGAACGGTGCGTCTGTTCGACGGCACGGCCGGGGACCCGGCCGACGGCATGGCCGGGGGCACGGCCGGAGGTCCCGGCGACGGCACGGCCGGCGGTGCGGCCGATGGCGTCGCCGAGGGTGCGGGCGTGATCGACCCGGTGGCGGGCGGGGTCCTCGCGACCGTACCCGTGCTCGGCCATCTCGGCCAGGACCCGGTCGACGGGGTCTGCCTCCCGCTGATCGCCGACGACGTCGCGCTCCCGCTCGAGAGCGCCTGCACGCCTCCGGAGCGGATCGGGCCGCGGGTCCACGAGGTGCTCAGCGCGATGGGCGTGGGCGAGCTCGCGCACCGCTCCGCCGCGACGCTCTCCGGCGGACAGCTGCAGCGGGCCTCGCTCGCCGCCGCGATCGCCGCGCGGCCCCGTCTGCTCCTGCTCGACGAGCCCACTGCCATGCTCGACGCCGAGGGCGTGGCCGCGGTGCGGGGCGCCGTCGACGCCGCGACGGATCAGACCGGCTGCGCGCTGCTGCTGGTCGAGCACCGTCTGGACGAATGGGCGGGGGAGCGGGGCCTGGACGGGCTCCCCGCGCGGACCGTGGCGCTGGATCGCTCCGGCCGGGTGCTCGCCGACGGGCCGACGCGGGAGGTGCTCACCGCCCACGGACGCGCCCTGCGGGAGCAGGGGTGCTGGCTGCCGCGCGAGATCGAGGAGCGGATCGGCGGGTCGTGGCCGGCCGAGCCCGCTGGATCTGCTGAACCGGCTGGATCCGCCGTCTCCGTGCCCTCGGCGTCCGCGACACCTCGCTCGGAGGTGCTGCTCCATCTCCGGGACGCGACCCTCGGCCCGCCCGGCCCGTCGGGTCGGGGCGAGGGTGCCGTGCTCGCCGGCGCGGACCTCGAGATCCGCGCCGGGAGTCTGCTCGCGGTCGTCGGCCGCAACGGCGCCGGGAAGTCCACGCTCCTCGGCGCCCTCTCCCGATTGGACCCCCTGCGCGTCGGGACGCTCGAGGGCGCGGCGGCGGGCCTCGTCCTCCAGCGGCCCGAGTCCCAGTTCGTCGCCGACACCGTCGAGGACGAGCTCTCCGCGAGCGGGGCCTCGCACGACGTGCGGCGCGCGATGCTCGAGCGCCTCGACCTCGCCGACCACGCGTCGCAGAGCCCCTACCGCCTCTCCGGCGGGCAGCAGCGCCGCCTCTCCCTCGGCGCGATGCTGCTCGCCGACCGCCCGGTGCTCCTGGCCGACGAGCCCGGCTACGGCCTGGACCGCGCCGCGCACGAGGCCGTCCTCGCCCTCCTGCGGGAGGCGGCCGAGGCGGGACGCGGCGTGGTCATGACCACCCACGACCTGCGGAGCCTCGAGGTCGCGGACGAGGTCGTGGTGATCGCGGACGGACGGCTCGTCGGCCCCCTCGCCCCGGGCGCGCTGCTGGCGGATGACGCGCTGCTGCGCCGGGCCGGGCTGCGGGTCGCAGGCCGAACGGGCCCGCATCTCCGCGAGGACACAGAGACCGAGAGGGAGGGCTCATCGGCCCCTGCGCGCACCGACGGCTCGCTCACCCCGGGGATGGGAACCACGCGCTCCGAGCGCTCGTCGGGGGCAGGAACCCCGTGCTCCGAGCGGCCGCGCTCCGCGCCCGCCGACCAGCCGGCGCCGCGGACGGCGCTCGACCCGCCCGCCCTGCCGCGGGCCCCGCTCGCGAGGCGCGATCCGACCGTGCTGCTCGGCCTGCTCACGGCGCTCAGCATCGTCTGCATCACGCTCACCGACCCCGCGCCGCTGCTGGTGCTCTACGCGCTGCTGGCCGCGGGGACGATGCTCGGGCTCCGCCTCGGCCCGCTCGCGCTCGCCCGTGCGCAGGCGCCGTTCGTGCTGTTCGCGGCCGGGGTGTTCATGGTCAACGTGCTCAGCCGACCCGGCCACGAGCCGTGGCCCGACCTTCCCGTGCGCGTGACCAGCGAGGGGATCGTGCTCGGTGCCGCGCTCGCGCTGCGGGCGCTGGTGATCGGGCTCGGCGCGGTCGCCGTCGTGCGCGCGAGCGACCCCGGCCGCACCATGACCAGCCTGCGCACCCATGCCCGTCTCCCGGCCCGCATCGCGCTCGCGCTCCTGGCCGGCCAGCGCCTCCTCGAGGACCTGCCGCGGCGCTGGACGACGATCACCCGCGCCCACCGGCTGCGCCGGCCCGCGTCGGCCGACGGCACCCCCGCCCGGCTCGGGCCGCGGGCGATGGCGCGATGCGCCTTCGCGCTGCTCGTCGACGCGATCCGCTCCTCGACCAGGATCGCCTTCGCGCTCGAGAGCCGGGGCCTGGGCACGGGGGAGCGCACGCAGTGGCGCACCGCCGCGCTCACCCGGGCCGACGGCGCGCTCGTGGTCGGGGTCGTGCTCGCGGTCGCCGCGGTGCTGGTCCTCGCCGGCTGAGCGAAGGGCCGGACGGGCGCCTCAGAAGCTCGTGCCGGTCAGACGCTCGTAGGCCTCGACGTAGCGGGCACGGGTCTGGGCGACCACCTCGGCGGGCAGCTCGGGCGGCGGGGTGTTCGAGCCCTTCGACCAGCCGGAGGCGGGGGAGGTGAGCCAGTCGCGCACGAACTGCTTGTCCAGGCTCGGCTGGACGCGGCCCTCCTGGTAGGTGTCCGCGGACCAGAAGCGCGAGGAGTCGGGGGTGAGCACTTCGTCGCCGAGCACCAGCGTGCCGTCGGTGCGGGAGCGGCCGAACTCGAGCTTCGTGTCCGCCAGCACGATCCCGCGTTCCCCGGCGAGGGAGCGCGCCCGCTCGTAGACCGCGAGGGTCATCCGCTCGAGCTGCTCGGTCAGCTCCGCCCCGAGCAGGTCCCGGGCCTGGGCGACGGTGATGTTCTCGTCGTGCGCCCCGGCCTCCGCCTTCGTCGACGGGGTGAACAGCGCCGGGTCCAGACGCGAGGCCTCCACCAGCCCGGACGGCAGCACGTGCCCGCCCACCGAGCCGCCGGCCCGGTAGTCGGCCAGGCCCGAGCCCGTCAGGTAGCCGCGGGCGATGCACTCCAGCGGCACCATGTCCAGGCCGCGGCAGCGCAGCGCCCGTCCGGCCACCTGCTCCGGCACGTCGGAGGCGGAGAGCACGTGGTGGGGGACGAGGTCCGCGAGCTGCTCGAACCAGAACAGGCTGATCCCGGTGAGCAGTCGGCCCTTGTCCGGGATCCCCGGTTGGAGCGAGTGGTCGTAGGCGCTGATGCGGTCGGTCGCCAGCACCAGCACCTCCTCGGCGGTCGCGGGATCCGCGCCGGCGGGGACGTACAGCTCGCGCACCTTGCCGGAGACGACGTGGTCCCAGCCCGGCAGGTCCGGGGCCTCGGTCAGCGGCGCGTCGGAGGAGGAGACGGCGCTCATGCGCTCACGCTCCCCTCGGCGGCGGCGAGGGCGATGTCGCCGCGGTGGTGGGAGCCCTCGAGGTCGATCGCGCGAGCGCCGGCGAGGGCGAGCTCACGGGCGGCCGCGAGGTCCGCGCCGGTGCCGACCACCGTCAGGACCCGGCCGCCGGCGCTGACCAGCCTCCCGTCGGCATCCAGCGCGGTGCCCGCATGGATCACGTGCGCGCCGAGGCGCTCGGCCTTCTCGATCCCGGTGATCGGATCACCGGTCTGCGCGGAGACGGGATAGCCGGCCGAGGCCACCACCACCGTCACCGCGGCGCCCTCGACCCACTCGGGGGCGTCGACGGCGGAGAGGTCGCCCTGCGCGGCGGCCAGCAGCAGCGGCGCGAAGGGGGAGGCGAGGCGCTCGAGGACCACCTGGGTCTCGGGATCGCCGAAGCGGGCGTTGAACTCCACCACGCGCAGGCCGCGGGAGGTGAGGGCAAGGCCGCAGTACAGGATCCCGGAGAAGGGGATGCCGCGGGCGGCGAGCTCGTCGATCGTGGGCTGGGCGACGGCGGTCACGACCTCCCGGGCCAGGCTCTCGGGGGCCCAGGGAAGCGGGGAGTAGGCGCCCATGCCGCCGGTGTTGGGGCCCTCGTCGCCGTCGAGCGCGCGCTTGAAGTCCTGCGCGGGGGCCAGCGGCAGGACCCTCGTGCCGTCGCTCACGCAGAACAGCGACACCTCGGGGCCGTCGAGGTACTCCTCGAGCACGACCTGGCCGCCCGAGGCGAGCACGGCCTCGGCATGCGCCACGGCGACGTCCCGGGCGGGGGTGACCACGACGCCCTTGCCGGCGGCGAGACCGTCGGCCTTGACCACGAAGTGCACGTCGCCCAGCGGATTCACGCGGTCCAGGCCCGCGTCGAGCTGCTCGGGCGCGGTGACCGTGACGGAGGCGGCGGTCGGCACGCCCGCCGCGGCCATGATCTCCTTCGCCCAGGACTTGGATCCCTCGAGGTTCGCGGCCTCGGCGGAGGGGCCGAACACGGTGTGCCCGGCCTCGCGCAGGCGATCCGCGGCACCCGCGACCAGCGGTGCCTCCGGGCCGATCACCACCAGGTCGGGCCGCAGCTCGTCGGCCAGGAGCACCTGGCCGGCGAGGTCCGCGACGGCGACGTCGTGGCAGGTCGCGAGCTGCGCGATCCCGGGATTGCCGGGGGCGGCGTGCAGCTCGGGGGCGGGACGGTCGGCGGCGAGGCGACGGATGATCGCATGCTCGCGGCCTCCGGAGCCGATGACGAGGATCTTCACGCGGGCCAGCGTAACCAGCGCCGTGCCGATCCCGATGAGGTGCCCGCACTGCGGAGGACCGGGGCCGCCGTTACGATCGAGCGCATGCCCGCAGAGATCCCGGATCCCGCCCCCGCCACCGCACGGCTGCGCCTGGACCTCTCCTACGACGGCACCGACTTCCACGGCTGGGCCGCCCAGCCCGGTCAGCGCACCGTCCAGGGCGAGCTCGAGGCCGCCCTCTCACGCATCGCGCGCGTGCCCACGAGGGTCACCGTCGCCGGCCGCACCGACGCCGGCGTCCACGCCCGCGGCCAGGTCTGCCATCTCGACCTGCCCCGCGACGTGCTCGCCACGATCCCCGGACGCTCCGACCGCAGCCCCGCCGAGGCGCTCGTCACACGCCTGGCCGGGGTGCTGCCGGACGACGTCGTCGTCCACGTCGCCCGCGAGGTCACCTCCGAGTTCGACGCCCGCTTCGGGGCGCTGTGGCGCCGCTACCGCTACCGGATCTCCGACGGCCCCGCCGCCCACGACCCGCTGCGACGGGACGTGCTGCGCCACCGTCGGCCGCTGGACGTGCAGTCGATGGCGCGCGCGAGCGAGCCGCTGCTGGGCGAGCACGACTTCCTCTCCTACTGCCGCCCGCGCGAGGGCGCGACCACGGTGCGCGAGCTGCGGGAGCTGCGCTGGGAGCGGCCCGGAGAGGGGCGGGCCGACGAGGGTCTGATCGTCGCGACCGTCGTCGCCGACGCGTTCTGCCACCACATGGTCCGCTCCCTCGTCGGCGCGCTGCTCGGGGTGGGAGAGGGGCGGCGCCCCGAGAGCTGGCCCGCCGAGGTCCTCGCCGCCCGCACCCGCGAGTCCTCGACCCGGGACGGGGCCGGCGCCGCCCCGCTCTGCCCGCCGCAGGGCCTGACCCTCGACCACGTCGCCTATCCGCCCGACGAGGAGCTCGCCGCCTGGGCCGCCCGCACGCGCACCCTCCGCGCGCCGCTGCCGGTCGAGGACGTCGCCGCCGTGGAGTGAGCGCTCGGGCGTGAGCGGCCGCTCGCGGCCGCGGCCGGCCGTGAGCGAGCACCCTCCGGCGGGCGCGAGCGGGCCGCCGTGAGACCGGTCGGAGATCACACTCCCCGGCCACGTCCTGCGTTGACGCTCCCTCCGCGCGGCCCGTAGGATGAGCGGTCGTTGTGCCTCGATGTGTGCCCGACTCCGCTGCCGTTCTCTCACGGTGCGGCGCGATCGGGATCTCACCCACATCCAGGCCCGCCGTCGCATGGTCAGCGGAGCGGGCCGGGTACAGCCACAGGGGCCATGCTTTTACCCGAAGGAAGCGTGCCCACGGTCCATTCGAACCGTGCCCGGACGGCGTCCTGCCGACCTGGCACCACCACGAGAGAAGAAGGCACGAGTGCGTACGTTCACCCCGAAGCCCGGCGATGTCGAGCGTTCCTGGTACGTCATCGACGCAACGGATGTCGTCCTCGGCCGGCTCGCTTCCCAGGCTGCCCAGCTCCTGCGGGGGAAGCACAAGCCGGTCTTCGCACCCCATGTGGATGCGGGCGACTTCGTCATCATCATCAACGCCGACAAGGTCGCGCTGACCGGCAACAAGCGTGAGGCGAAGCTCGCCTACCGCCATTCCGGCTACCCGGGCGGCCTCCGCGGCGTCCCCTACTCCGAGCTGCTCGAGAAGAATCCCGAGAAGGCAGTGGAGAAGGCCATCCGCGGCATGCTCCCCAAGAACAAGCTCGCTGATCAGCAGATCAAGAAGCTCAAGATCTACTCGGGTTCCGAGCACCCCCACAGCGCTCAGCAGCCCGTCCCCTTCACCATCGACCAGGTGGCGCAGTAAGCGGGGGCTCCCGCCACTCCGCCCTGCCGCACGGAAGAACCAAGGAGAACCGTGACTGAGACCACCCCCGAGTCCCTCGAGGCCGTGACCGACGAGTCGGCCCCCTCGAGCTTCACCACCGAGTCGACCGGCGAGGCCGCCGTCGGCACCGGCCAGTCGGCCACCGCGCCCGGCTACGGCACCGGCCGTCGCAAGCGTGCGATCGCCCGTGTCCGCCTGGTCCCCGGCTCCGGCCAGTGGACCATCAACGGCCGCTCGCTCGAGAACTACTTCCCGAACAAGCTGCACCAGCAGGAGGTCAACGACCCGTTCACGGTCCTCGAGCTCCAGGGCCGCTTCGACGTGATCGTGCGCCTCAACGGCGGCGGCCCGTCCGGCCAGGCCGGGGCCGTGCGCCTCGGCGTCGCCCGCGCGCTGAACCAGATCGACGAGGAGCACAACCGCCCGACCCTCAAGAAGGCCGGCTTCCTCCGTCGCGACGCGCGCATCATCGAGCGCAAGAAGGCAGGCCTCAAGAAGGCCCGCAAGGCGCCGCAGTACTCCAAGCGCTGATCGGCGCGGAGCAGCGCTCCGTCCCACCTGCGCAGTACGCACGATGCCCTCGACCTCCGGGTCGGGGGCATCGTCGCGTCCAGGGCGGTTCGCGGGCGAGGCATCGCAGCGTGCCGGGGGCGAGGTCGGTGGTGGAGTCGGCTGTCGGGGCGGGGGTGGTCAGGTGGTGGCGTATGGCGTACCAGTACGGCGATATAGGCGTACCGGTACGCCATACGCTAGGAGTCGACCACGGCTGGCCGGGCGCGGCAGGGGCCGGGGTCGGAATGGGACCAGGGCCGGGGCCGACGCGCTCAGCGCCGGCCCGTCAGCTCAGCAGCTCGCGCAGGTCCTCGGCGGTGACGGCGGAGCGGAACGCCTGCCCGCCGTCGGTGAGCGAGTCGAACAGCTCGGCCTTGCGGCGCTGCAGCGCCAGGACCTTCTCCTCGATCGTGTCCTCGGCGATCATCCGGTACACCATCACCTGCCGGTCCTGGCCGATGCGATGGGCGCGGTCCACGGCCTGGTTCTCCGCCGCCGGGTTCCACCACGGGTCCAGCAGGAAGACGTAGTCCGCCTCGGTGAGGGTGAGGCCGAAGCCGCCCGCCTTCAGCGAGATCAGGAACACCGGCGCGTCCCCGTCGCGGAAGCCGCTGACGGCCGCATCGCGGTCCCGGGTCGAGCCGTCCAGGTGCGCGAAGTCGATCCCGCGCGCGGAGAGCTCGCCCGCGACCCGGTCGAGATAGGTCGTGAACTGGCTGAACAGCAGCACCCGGTGCCCGTCGCCGATGACCTCCTCGAGCCGGTCGAAGAGCGCCTCGAGCTTGGAGCTGGGCACGTCCGCGTACTCCTCCGCGTCCACCAGCGAGGGGTCCAGCGCCAGCATCCGCAGCAGGGTCAGGGAGCGGAAGACGATGAAGCGGGAGCGGTCCAGGTCCGTGTCGATCAGGCCCAGCACCTTCTTCCGCTCGCGCTGCAGCACCGAGTCGTAGACGGCGCGGTGCTCCGGCGACAGCGTCACCGTGAGCACCTCCTCGTGCTTCTCCGGCAGCTCCTTCGCGACGAGCTCCTTGGTGCGGCGCAGCAGGAAGGGGCGGATCCGACGGCGCAGCTGCTCCATCCGCTGTGGCGCCTCGCCGGTCGCGATCGGGAGCGTGAAGCGCTTGCGGAACCCGATCGCGGTGCCGAGCAGGCCCGGCGCGACCAGGTCGAGGATCGCCCACAGGTCGTCCAGGGAGTTCTCCATCGGGGTGCCCGTGATCGCCAGGCGCATGCCGGCGCGCATCCGCTTCGCGGCCAGGTGGGTGCGGGAGCGGCGGTTCTTCACGAACTGCGCCTCGTCCAGCACGAAGCCCTGGAAGCGGCGCGAGGCGAAGAGCTCCTCGTCCAGGCGCAGGACCGCATAGCTGGTCACCACCAGGTCCACGCCCTCGAAATCCTCCTCGGCCGCGCCGCCGCGGGAGGCGGAGGTGCCCTCGAGCACCCGCACGCGCAGCCCCGGCGCGAAGCGCTCGGCCTCACGGCGCCACACCGGCAGCACCGAGGCGGGGGCGGCGACGAGGAAGGGCGGGGCCGACGGGGACTGCTCGCGGGCATGGGCGATCAGGGCGAGGGTCTGCACCGTCTTGCCCAGGCCCATGTCGTCGGCGAGCACCCCGCCGAGCCCCTGGTCGAAGAGCATGGCCAGCCACGCGAAGCCCTCGCGCTGGTAGGGCCGCAGCTCCGCCTGCAGGCCGCGGGGCAGCGGCGGCGCGGGACGGTGCTCGAGGGCGCGCAGCGGGTCGACGGCCGCGGTCCACTCCGCGCTCGCCTCGGTCTGGTCGGCGATCTCGGCGAGCTCGTCCCACATGTCGACCTGGTACTTCGAGATCCGCTGGACCTCGGGCTCCCACTCGGCCAGGGCCTCGCCCTCGCGGATAAGCTCGCGCAGCGCGTCGAAGGCGGGATGGTCCAGGGAGAAGTAGGTCCTGTCCGGCATCAGCAGCTTGTCCCGGCCGCGGGCGAGCGCCACGAACAGGCTCGGGAAGGGGATCTGCCGGCCCTCGACGGTGATGTCGAAGCCGAGGTCGAACCAGTCGTTCTTCCCGGGGGAGGCGTGCTGGGTGATCCGCACCTGCGGGGCTCCGTCGAGCTCTCGGTAGGCGTGGCGGGTGCCGGTGACCTCGACCTCCACATGGTCCAGGGCGTCCAGCGCATCGAGCACGTGGGCGGTGAACTCGGCGGTGTCCACGCCGGAGAGGAGCTGGGCGGCGTCGGTGGGCCGGTGGGGCCACAGGGTCATGGCCTCGGCGATCACCGCGTCCTCGTGGGCGGTGTCGCGGTGCGCGCCCTGGCGCTGGTCGATCGGCAGGCGGCGGTCCGGGTCGTGGTAGCGCCAGGACCAGCGCAGGGCGAGCCGGTCCCCGTCGGCGTAGGCGGCCTCGAGATGGAGGGCGGGCCGACGGGCCGCCGGCAGCGCGACACTGCCGTCGAGGCTTGTCATGGGGCTCAGCGCGCGCAGCTTCGGGTAGGCGACCTCGAGGAAAGCCTCGCGGTCCGCGGCGGGGACGCGCAGCGGCTCCCGACGGTGCAGGAGGGCGCGCAGGTCGCGCGGCACCGCGGCGGGCAGCGGGGCGATGCGGGCGGTGAGCAGCTCCTCGTCCGCGGGGAGCGCCTCGAGCACCCCGGCGCCGCCGAGCAGCCGGCCGTGCTCCGTCTCGAGGCCGTCGATCGCGAAGCGCGGGGCGACCTCGAGGGCGCCGGAGTCCTGCTCGGAGCGCAGGTCCAGGCCCGCTTCCCCGTCGCGCGCGAGGGAGATCGCGGCCAGGCCGCTGCCGGGCAGCAGCTCGACCCCCGCGTCCAGCGCGTGGGCGAGAGCCTGCCACAGCAGGGGAGAGGTGATGGTGTTCAGCCACAGGTGGTCGACCGCGCCGGAGGTGTAGGAGCGCTCCACCGAGGCGGCCGCGAAGATCCTGGTCAGCGCCTCGCCCTGTGCGGGGTCGTACTCGCGGCCCGCGAGGCGGAACTCGAAGCTGCGCCAGGAGAGGTCGCCCTTGATCCACAGGCCCTTGCGTCCGCGGGTCACGGGGCGCAGGCCCAGCCAGAGATCGGCGCCGGCGGCGAGATGCGCAGGCGTGGCGACCTCGCGGTGGTGGCGGGAGGTGCCGGTGCCCGAGGCCGCCGCCTCGAGATCCACCCGCAGCGCGAGCGGCTTCGCGACGGTCCCGGACCGCGCGGAGAAGGCGCGGGAGCTCAGCAGAGGGCGCAGCACTGTGCGCCACTCCGCGGGCGGCTCCTCCCGCGCGGCGCGGACGGCGAGGTCGTTGGTCCGGTACAGCAGCGCTCCGACGTGCAGGCATGCCTCGCCCACCGAGCAGTCGCAGCGCGAGGAGAGCGGTCGCCACAGCCCCCCCGGCCCCGGGGTCTGGAAGCGGCGGGAGACGGCGTCCTCCTCGTACTCGGTCAGGACCGTCTCGGTGTGATGCCGGGCGCCGTCGGTGTCCGTGACCTGGGCCGACAGGGTCGAGCTCGCCTCGTCCCAGTCCACCGCGCCCACGCTCCCGCCGCGCGCGGCGGCGAGGCTCCTGCCCGCCGTGCGATCACCCACGTGGTGGCTGATCGCGGAGGGCAGCAGTCGAGGGAGCAGGACCGTTGGGGACATCCCGCCAACGTAACCCGCGCCGCACCCCGCGCACGAGGGATCTCACCGGAATCACGACCCTCAGCGGGTAGTCTCACAGCGTCCTCCCGGTCGCCGCGGCATCGACGAGCCCGTCCGCCCCGTCGATCCCGACCCGGGAGCAGCACCACCCCCGACACTTCCTAGGAGACCCCCGTGGCACGACTCTTCGGCACCGACGGAGTGCGCGGACGCGCCAACGACGACATCACCGCGGAGCTCGCGGTCGAGCTGTCCGTGGGCGCGGCGCACGTGCTCGGCACGCTCGGCGCCTTCGGCGGCACCCGCCCCCGCGCGATCGTCGCCCGCGACACGCGTCCCTCGGGGCACTTCCTCGCCGCCGCGGTCAGCGCCGGCCTCGCCTCCGCGGGCGTGGACGTGCTCGACGCCGAGGTGCTGCCCACGCCGGGCCTCGCCTATCTCGTGCAGTCCACGGGCGCGGACCTCGGCGTGATGATCTCCGCCTCCCACAACCCCGCCCCCGACAACGGCATCAAGTTCTTCGCCCGCGGCGGCACCAAACTGCCCGACGAGGTCGAGGACGCGATCGAGGCCCGCCTCGGGGAGCAGTGGGAGCGCCCGCAGGGCACCGACGTCGGCACCATCACCCGCTACGAGGGCGCGATCGAGGAGTACGTGACCCACCTCGTAGGCACCCTGGACCGCTCCCTCGAGGGACTCACCGTCGTCGCAGACTGCGCCAACGGCGCCGCCGCGATCTCCGGCCCCGAGGCGCTGCGCCGCGCCGGCGCGACCGTGCACGTGATCGGCGACTGCTCCGACGGCGGGCTGATCAACGACGGCGTCGGCTCCACCCACCTCGAGCCGCTGCAGGCCGCGGTGCGCGAGCACGGCGCCGACATCGGCGTGGCCTTCGACGGCGACGCCGACCGCTGCCTCGCCGTCGATGCGGCGGGGGAGATCATCGACGGCGACCAGATCATGGCGATCCTGGCCCTGGACCTCAAGGAGCGCGGCAAGCTCCACGAGGACACCCTGGTCGTCACCGTCATGAGCAACCTCGGCCTCAAGCTCGCCATGAAGGAGCACGGGATCGTGCTGGGGCAGACCGCCGTCGGCGACCGCTACGTGCTCGAGGAGATGAACCTCGGCGGCTTCTCCATCGGCGGCGAGCAGTCCGGCCACGTGATCATCGCCGAGCACGCCACCACCGGTGACGGCGAGCTCACCGCCCTCCACCTGCTCCAGCGCATCGCCGAGACCGGCCGCACCGCCGCCGAGCTCAAGTCCGTGATGAGCCGCATGCCGCAGGCGCTGATCAACGTCAAGGACGTCGACAAGGCCAAGGCCACCATCGACCGCCGCGTCGGCGACGCGATCGCGGCGGCGGAGAAGGAGCTCGGGGAGACCGGCCGGGTGCTGCTGCGCCCCTCCGGCACCGAGCCCGTCGTGCGCGTGATGGTCGAGGCCCCCACCGACGCGCAGGCCACCGCCGTGGCCGAGCGCCTCGCCGTCGTGGTCCGCGAGCGCGTCGGCCTCTGAGCCCCGGACGGGCCGGGGCCGACGCACACGGCCCCGGCCCGCGCCCTCGCCTGACCCCATCCTGCCGAGCGCGGGCGAAGCTTCTGCGCCCGTGACGACTCATGCGAGCCACCGCATGAGTCGTCAC